>JANLWV010000549.1:0-3436 GCA_031364765.1 Vicinamibacteria bacterium | reverse complement strand
ACAGGGTCAGGCCGTAGCCTCCGGGGTCGAGGTCCTTCACCGGCGGCCGTTTGGCCCCGAGCGGATCGAACTGGGCGAGAAGGTGGCCGCGAACGCGGAAAGCGTGAATGAGTTGAAGAACGCGCGCCTGCTTCTCCACTTCCTCACGATTCGAGGCCCCCCCGCCGCCCATGAACGCGGGGGCGAGCGCATCCACTTCGGTTCGCACCGGCGGATAGGGCACGGCCAGTTCTTCGAAGAGACGCTCGTAGAAACGATCCTCGCCGCGCAGCAACGCTTCAATGCGGCCCAGGAACAGGCCGGACTCGGCGCCTTGGATCACCCGATGGTCGTAGGTCGAGGTGACGGTCATGACCTTGCTGATCCCCAGCATCGACAGGGTCTTTGGCGACATCGATCGAAACTCGGGTGGATAGTCCAGACTTCCGGTAGCGAGGATCAGACCTTGGCCGGGCATGAGTCGCGGTGTCGAGGAGGTGGTGCCGACGGTGCCGGGGTTGGTCAGGGAAACCGTGGTGCCCATGAAGTCGTCGGGCATCAGGGCGCTGCGTCTGGACCGGGCCACCAGATCGTCGAACCTCTCCAGAAACCCCGGAAACGAAAGCTGATTGGCGCCCCGGATGTTCGGGACGAGCAGAGTGCGCGAGCCGTCCTTTTTCTGGACATCGACGGCGATGCCCAGTCGAACGTCGCCGCGATGGATGCGGTGGGGCTTGCCGTCCAGTTCCGCGTACGCGTCGTTGAGGCGCGGGAAGGTGTCGAGGGCCTTGATCATCGCCCAGGCGATGATGTGAGTGAAGCTGATCTTGGACGCGGAGGTCGCCGCGCGGTGGCGGTTGACCAGGGCGCGGTTTTCTTCGAGCGCACGCACGGGAATTTCGCGCACGGACGTCGCGGTCGGAACAGACAGCGACGCCTCCATATTCTCGACGAACTTGATCATCCCGCCGCGGACTGGCTCGACAATGTCTCCGGGGAAGATGACCGGGGCCAGAGAGCGCGAGCGTGGCGCAAGAGCCGAAGTCGCCGGGCTCGGGAGGAGCGCCGCCGTCTCCGCAGTCTCCGCGGTTTTTCTTGCCGGAGCGTCGATGGCGCCCGGATAGGCGTTTCGGTCTAAATTCTGGGTCTTCGTCGGAAGGGGACCTTCGACCGATGCAGGTTGCGGCTCGATTACCGTCGGTTCGACCCCCACGGCCGCCGCCGCTTCTGGCTGCACTTCCATGGGCGCGGGACTTTGGATAGCGGCGACGACCGTCACCGGCTGGCGCTCGAAGACCGCCGTTTCGGACGGGCCTTCCGGTGCGGGCAGACTCAGGACGTAAGCAAAGTAGTTCTGCCATTCCAACCCGACACTCGCCGCATCGCTCCGGTACTTCGTCAGCTCCTGCAGCGCATACTCCGTGTTTGCGCCGAAATCAGCCACGATCCGCTCAGCGATATGACGGGAAAGGGTCTCGGTATTCATGGGAGCGTGGAGGATAACGCGCGGGCCACTCTCCGGGGCTTGTAGAGTAGCCAATCGATGCTGATTGAGTGCGTTCCAAACTTCTCCGAAGGTGCGCGACCGGACGTGATCGAGGCCATCATGGCGACCGTTCGAAGCGAGCGCGGCGCGCGCATTCTGGATCTTCAGTCGGACGCCTCGCACAATCGATCGGTTCTCACGATGGCGGGCGACCCCGACTCCCTCGCGCGCGGCATTCTGGCCCTGGTGGGAGCCTGCCTCACCAGGATCGACCTTCGTTCCCACCGGGGTGGGCATCCCCGCCTCGGCGCCGTCGATGTGGTTCCGTTCATACCACTTGAAGGCACGACCCTCGCCGACTGTATCGCCCTGGCTCGCCGGGTTGGGGAGACCATCGCGAAGGCGCACAACATTCCGGTTTTCCTTTACGAGGAAGCGGCTTCCGCCCCCCACCGCAAGGGTCTCGAGGACATTCGCCGCGGCCAGTTCGAGGGTCTGGCGGCCAAGCTGAAGGATCCCCTGTGGCAGCCGGATTTCGGACCGAGCGAGCCTCATCCCTCGTTCGGCGCCATGGTCGTGGGCGCGCGCATGCCCTTGATCGCCTTCAACGTGAACCTCAACACCGATGACGTGGAGATCGCGAAGAAGATCGCGAAAGGGATCCGTCACAGCTCGGGCGGTTTCCGTTTCGTGAAAGCGATGGGCCTCGTCGTGGATATCGGCGGCCGGAAGGTAGCCCAGGTCTCGATGAACATGACCGACTTCACCAAGACGCCGCTCTTCCGCGTGGTCGAGACCATAAGGAACGAAGCGGCGCGCTATGGCGTCGCCATCGCGGGTTCGGAAATCGTGGGCCTCGTCCCCGCCCAGGCGCTGATCGACTCCGCTGAGCACTACCTTCAGCTCACAGGCTTCTTGCCCAGCCAGGTTCTCGAGACGAGGCTGCGGTCGGAGTAGACGCCGACCCTCCGATCCCCACCCCGATCCCGATCCCGGCCCCGATCCCGACCGGGTTCGGGAGTCGCCTTCCGATCCGTCCGGGTTCGGAAGAGGGGTTACGAAGCGTCCGGGGTCGCAGCCCCTTCCTCAAAGAAAAGTGTCAACGATGTTCCCGGCTGCTCACAGCCCTCCATGGTCAGCGCTTTCCGCTCGCTATTTCGGTACCGCCGGACCTTTAGCACCCGGTACCTTTGAAATATCGGCTTCTTTGCCCTTCCACCGGAGCCTCGTAAAGCTTTCGCCTGCGGGCGACGGCTGAAAGAGCATCGTAAAGGTCTTGCAGGCCGCCTCGCCAATCGAATAACTACCCTGCATGCCGAGAACCTTACTGCCAGCACCGCCCACGAACTCGTAGTCCCCAGCCCGATGGATGACGGTCTCGTCGCATGGATTGCCACTGTGGCCAGGGACCCAACCGGGAGCGAAATGTAGCTGGACAAACTCACGGCCCTTTCCCGCTCCTTCAGTTTGGGGCCCGAATTGAGTCTGGACCTGTCGCTCCTTAACCCGTTCGACCTTTGTCACCGTGAGGACGAGTTTGTCCGCGACGGTGAGTGATTGCCCACGCGCCAGCGCCGCAACAAACACTACGCTCAATACCATGAAAGGTCGTTTCATTCCGAACACCTCATTCGATCCGTGTTGCCCGATGCTCGCGTTTGCGCACGTCCGGATAACACCAAATGTACTGACCAGTTGATCTGGATATTGGCAGCGTGCACGCTGTCTTCTTGGGGACACGGTTTTTCAAGGTCTTTGAAACTTGGACCCTACGAGTCGTGGCCATCGGAGTCAAACGGATATCCGAAGCGTGCACGCCCGTTGATCTGGATATCGGAGGGCGGCGACGAACGATGCTCAGCCCGTCGCGAGCGAGGGAAAAATCGGCGGGCGCTCCGGATCGGGCCCGGGTTTCTCCGCGCGGATGGCCGAGGTTCGCGGGCGGTCACGCCGGATGCAGGCTGCGGCGGG
>JANLWV010000541.1:0-1576 GCA_031364765.1 Vicinamibacteria bacterium | reverse complement strand
AACATATGGAGGAAAAGCACGAAGACCAGGAGGTTCGCCGACCACGAGTGGATGGATCGGATCAGCCACCCGAAGGGAACCCGGGTCATGATGAACTGAACGCTCTCAAACGCTTCGCCGGCCGATGGGCGGTAGTACAGGAGGAGCAGAATCCCGGTGCCCACCTGGATGCCGAACAGGAAGAGAGTTATCCCTCCCATGTAGTACCAGATGGAGTGGCGGTGGAGAGGGACCTTCTTCTCCTTCCCCATCTCAATAAGCTGGCTGAGCCCGACCCGCACCTCCAGCCACTCCTGGACCGCGGCAAGACGCTCCCGCGTGGTCATGACTTCGAGACGACAACATCGCCGTCGACCACGTGAACCTTGTACGCATCCAGGGGCCGCGGGGGCGGGCCCGAAATGTTCTTGCCGGCCATGTCATAGAAGCCGTTGTGGCATGCGCACCAGATCTGCTTGAGGTCTCCGCGATACTGGACGGTGCAGTTCAGGTGGGTGCAGGTGGCGGAGAGTGCCCGATACCCGCCTTCTTCGTCGCGGATCAGAAGGGCGGGCTGGCCGCCGAAGGCGAAGACCTTTCCCTCATTCGGTTTGAGATCGCCGTCGCGACCGGCGATCATCTGCGAGGTCTGAGCTTCGGGGATGTCCGGCGGAACCAGGTAGCGAGCGACCGGGTAGAACACGGATGCGCACATGCCCCCCGCTGAGGTTCCCAGGAACCAGTTCAGCAGACTTCGTCGCGTGGGCATGGTTCTCTCCTAAAAAAAGATCGGCGGGCAAGAAACCCGCGCCGATGACCTGAGCCATTATCCCCCGCGGAGGGCCGGGTGAGGATCACCATCCCTCGATCCCTCCATGGATCTGATTCGGCATCGATTGGAAGGTACGTCCGAACCGGCCGCTGCGCCATGAGCCATTCGCAGCAAAGCCCTCGTCGCCCGGTCATCGGCAAGGCGATCGATCCTTACAGGGGGTTCGAATGAATCATTGACCGACGCCCTTGGCCACCCTAAGCTGCTCCCATGCTCGAGTTGATCGTGCGTGGACGAGTGGACGACGTGCGATTTCGCGGCCTCAAGAACATGGTCGGAAATACGCCGCTCATCGCCATTCATCTGCTTTATCGGGGCGAGCCCCGGACCATCTACGCCAAGGCGGAGAACCTGAACCTGACCGGTTCGATCAAGGATCGGATGGCGCTCCACATCCTCCGAAAGGCCTGGCTTAATGGAAACCTGCCGCCTCAGGGTTATATCGCCGAGGCGACGAGCGGAAACACGGGCATCTCCTTCGCCGCCATCGGTCGCGCACTCGGACATCCCGTCCGAATTTTCATGCCGGATTGGGTGAGTCAGGAGCGGAAGGATCTGATCCGCAGCTTTGGCGCGGAGATTCAGTTAGTGAGCCCCGAGGAGGGAGGGTTTCTCGGCAGCATCGCTCTCGCCGAGGCGTTTTCGAAGGCGGCGCCGGGCACGTTCCTCCCCCGCCAGTTCTCCAATGACGAAAACGCCCGGGCGCACTACGAGAGCACCGGACCCGAGATCTGGTATCAGCTGGAGGCTCACGGCCTGATTCCG
>JANLWV010000492.1:0-3457 GCA_031364765.1 Vicinamibacteria bacterium | reverse complement strand
CACCGCCCCGGGAGCCGGCTCCTCAAGACTCTTGAGGAAGGCATTGGCGGCCTGGAGGTTCATTCGCTCGGCATCTACCACCACGGCAACCCGTCTCTTCGCCTCCCAGGCCCTTTGGGTCAGCCAGGTTCCTAGAGCCCTCATGTACTCGACGTCGACGGACTTACCGATACCCTCCGCCTTCCTCCCCGCTTTCTGGCTCTTCTCAACGCGCTCCTCACCGTGCGCCATGAGGTCCTCGTCGAGGCCAAGCACGCGCTCGCGGCCGATGATCACCATGTCGGGGTGGATGTGCGTCGCGGTCCGGCGACAATGCGAGCAGGCCTCGCAGGGCCCCCGCTCGGGCGCGTCGCAGACCAGTGTTCGCGCCACCGTTTCGGCCAGCGTCCGCTTTCCCACCCCTTGCGGACCGTGAAGCAGGAGCGCGTGATGGAGCCGTCCTTCGATGATCGACCGCCAAAGACCCTCACGGGCGTACTCGTGGCCCAATACCGCCGGAAACGGCGCGCTCAAAGCAACCATCCGAAACGCCGCTTCACCCGCGCGGCAATGGCCGCCGAGAGGGTCGCCGCATCGATGTCGCCGTCCAGCACTTCGAACCGTTGTGGCTCCGCCCTGGCGAGGTCCAGAAACGCCTGCCGGACCCGGCCATGAAACGCCGGCGCCTCCGCGTCGAGGCGGTTTCCAGCTCCGCGTTCGCGCAAGCGCCCAAGCGCCACCTTCACGTCGAGGTCGATCAGGATGGTGATATCGGGCGTCAAGCCTCCGATGTGCTTGAAAACCGCGGGAACCAGGTCGCCGACTCCGCGCCCCACCGACTGGTAGGCGAGCGACGAATCCTGATACCGATCGGAGACGACAATCCGCTTCTCCAGAAGCGCCGGGCGGACCACCTCGTGAAGGTGCTGGGCCCGATCGGCCAGAAACAACAGAGCCTCGACATCGGGAATAGGCATGGTTGTCGAATCGAGCAGTATCTCGCGCACTCTGCGACCGAGAGGGGTCCCCCCCGGTTCCCGAGTCAGCAGCGCGCGTTCCCCGACCAGACGCGCGAGGGCCTCGGCCTGCGTGCTCTTGCCACTGGCCTCAATCCCCTCGAACGTGATGAAAAGCCCCTGGTCCATTTTTCCTTTCTAAGAGCCCTCGGCCGAGAGGCAGTCTACGTTTACCGTCGTCCGATGCCTCACTCTGGTTTGCGGACGCGGTTACGGCCCCTGGGTCCTGCGGCCGCTCGCGAAGGCCCTCCGCGAAGGGCGAGACGTTGGGCTACTTCTGCGGGCCCTTGAAGGTGAGAGCCAGACGGCAGAGCATCAACTCGTCACCATCATTGATCGGATGCAGCACATTGTTGTCGAGCTTTTCGCCGGCCACGAACGTTCCGTTCATCGTGCCGATTTCCTCGGCCATGAAGAAGCCGCCGTCTTTGATCACGAGCCGCGCGTGACGCCGTGAGATATTGCGGGCCTGATCCTCGTTGGTCAGGTCCACTTCGGGCGCGGTACCGGTCACCGAGTCGAACCGGCCCAGCAGAACCTCGTTCTTGTAAACCGGGAACACGTTCCCCGACGCCTTGGAGATGAAGTACGCGAGCGCCTCCGACGGCGCCACGGGAATCGGCACAGAGGGCAAGGACGTCGAGGTATTGGTGGCCCCCGAACCGGGCGACTCGGCGACCTGCTTGCCCAGAATCTCGATCTGCTTCACCATCTCGCGAAGCCGGATCGAGTACTTCCGAAGCATCCGGAACGCGATCTCTGGGTTCGACTTGATCATGTCGCCGAAGGTGTCGCCCGAGATGACAATCAGATCGCCTGCCTCGGACATTTCGGCGGTCGCGGATCGGGGCATGCGCTCCAGAACGGCCATCTCCCCGAAGAAGTCGCCCTTTTCGAGGACCGCGAGGGTCACATCCTTGGTGGCGCCGGTGCGTTTCTTGATCGCAACCCGGCCCGACTGGATGATGTACATGTCCTCGCCCGCATCTCCCTCACGGAACAGGATTTTCCCCGCGGGAAAGTGGGACAGAAATCGAGCGAACGGATTTTTTTCAGCCATTTCTACGTGTCTTGTGAGCTTATCAGATGGCGAAACCGCGCTGCGCTCAACTCATCGGGCGTTGCCCAGCTGCTCGGTAACCGCGAGCCACTGCTGCCAGAACGAAAATAGCGACAGGGCCAGGCCGCTCACGACCGAGGCGAGCCGCCAGGCGCCGCCCCGCTCCCAGGTCAGGACGAGTGCTGTGCCTCCGAGGGTGGCCACCAGCGGAGTGATCAGAAGTGTCTCGTGTCCGTACCGAAACACATCGGGAATCCGGGCCCGCAGGAGGATCAGGAGAAGATAGGTGATCACCCAGGCGTGCATAATCTTCGAGTGCCTCGCAACCGACCCAGCAAAAACCAGACCCAGGAGCGCGAGGCCGATGTACGGCCAGCCAAAGAAGGCGTTAGTGCGATCCAGAAGAAGACTCCAGAAGCTCTCGATCGGATACACCGACGCGCCCGCCGATGGACCGAGCCCGAGAACACGCGCGACCAGGCCAGAAATGTCCCCCAGGAAAAAACGGTAATACAGACCAAGGGCCAGGAGAGCGGCCAGAGCCTCGGCGAGAAGAAGGCGGGCGCTGAGCCGGCGGCCCGACCGGCCCGCGATCAAGAACAGCGAGGCCATGACGCCCACGAATGCCGCTTCGTTAACCACCCCCGAGGTGTAGGCGAGGTGCCCCATGGACAGAGCCGCCGCCACTTGAAGGACCGATCGCATCGACTGCATCCTGTCGCGGCTCAAAACGTTCGCGATGGTCAGAAGGGCGATCAAGTCGAAGACGTGGCCAAACAGAGCGGGCAGGAGAGCGAAGCTCAGTCGCGAGGTGTACGCGGGAATCACGCAGAGGAGCAGGGCGGAAAGAGGCGGCAGAGAAAGACGCGCCGCCAAGCCCCCCCCGAGCAGGATGGGGAGCACCGAGATCAGAGTGGAACCCGCCTTCAACGCGGTCTCGATCCGGTCCGTCGACAGGTCAAACATCCGAGTCAGAACCGCGAAGGGGGTGTGGAACATCACGGCGTAGGGCAGCAAAGACACGCGCCCTAAAACAGGTTTGGTCCAGGCGCCCTGAGCGGTCAACGCATCGGCCGGACGGAGAAAGAAGGACGGCCCTTCGCTGGCCATGGCCTCGACGACCCTGGCGTGGGTCAGCAGATCCGGATAGTAGAAGTCGGGATGAGAGATCAGGGTGAGCCGCCCTAGCATGGTCACCAGCGAGGCGGTGGCCAGGCCGCGGGCCGCGTTTCTCTCAAGAGAAAATCCCTGCTCCATCCACTTCGTCGCCAAAAGCAGAAAAAGTGTTGCGACAATCAGCATTTCCGGGGCCAGGCTCGCCTGACGCCAGGCGCCGAACAGGTCATTCCAGGCTCGAGCCGCAAACGCGAGCGCTCCCGCCAGAGTGAGAGCGCCAGCGGCG
>JANLWV010000453.1:0-3507 GCA_031364765.1 Vicinamibacteria bacterium | reverse complement strand
CACGAGCTGGCCTACGGGACCGGCCGTTTCGAACAGGCCCGCGAGCCCAGCAAGTCCGCCCGAGACGATGAAGCAGAACCAGATGAGCCGTTGCTCGGAGTAGCCGGCAAAGCGCGCGGCAATCTCCACCTTGTCTCTCTTGAGGAAGTAGCCGACCTGAATGTTGTAGCCGTTCGAATTGAAGGAACCCGACGACTGGGTGGCCGCTCCGGACGAGGCCGACGACGTGCCGCTCACGGCCTCGGGTTCCCGCTTCCGGTGGAAGTACTCGGCGAAGAGCGAGAAGCCCTTGTACTTGTAGACCAGGTCGGCGCCAAGCAAGGTGGTATTGAGGTCGGTCAGGTTCGTGGCTCCGGAAAGATCGTTGCTCTCGAACTGCGCGGCCAAGGCAAAGAGGGGCTTGTCCCGGCCTTCAAAAGCGCTTTCGGAGTAAGCCACCTTGCCCAAAGGCTCGACGCTCACCCGCGCGTTGTATTGGAGCTTCGTGTTGTCGTTCGACGTGCGGCTGGCGGAGTTGCCGTTGAAAACGCCGGCGAAATACTCGACCTTGTCGTTCGAAACACGACCGTGAACCTGAACCCCGACGTCGCGACCTCGGGTGAACTCGCCGTTGAGCAAGGATCGGTCGGCGAACTGAAGGCGGCCTGAACTCGTCATCTCCTGCCGGCCGAGCGGCGCCTTGAACTGGCCGATCGTCACCAGGAAGGAACCCTTCCTTGAAGCGTCCCAGGTAAGCAGCGCGTCTTCGAGCGGCGTGAGTGTGGAAGCGCCCGCTTCAGGCCCCGCCCACGAGAGCTGAAGCTCGAAGGTGAGTTCCTTCTTCCAGAACCAGCCTTCCAGCGAGGTCTTGGCTCGCCGGATCCGGAAGGAGGGCTTCGACTGGCCGTCAGACGTGGTCCCCGGGAGGCGAACGTTGCCCGCGGGAATCTCGTCGGTGAAGCGGAACTGAAGCCGGTTGGAGAGAGCGATTTCGGCGTTGTCCAGGGTCAGGATTGTAGTCCCGTCTTCGTGAACAATCTTCACCCCGTTCGGTGACGCCGGGTCGGCCTGCTCCGCTGAGGAGGACACGTCGCCGCCCGCAACCACTTTCGCCGCCGTGTCCGTCACTGAGGGTTTTTCGGCCACCGAGGGTTTTTCGGCTCCCGCGAGCCCGACTCCTGAAACGATCAGCGCGACGACCTGAGCAAGATGGAACATGATTCCCCCTTAAACGATGGAAAACTCGACTCAACTGGTGGGACGCGAGAAGACAGAAGCTTAAACCGGCTTTCGCGCGCTGCTTTGCCCGTCGATGGCGCGGGCCAGAGAGAAGTCCTTTTCGGAAACACCACCGACATCATGGGTGCTCAAGGCAAGTTTCACGACGCAGTAGCGGATGTCGATGTCCGGATGGTGATTGGCCGCTTCGGCCATGTCGCCAACCTTCGCCACGAACTCAAGGGCCTTCTTGAAGGTCTCGAACTTGAACTCGCATCGAAGAGCGCCACGGGAGAATTTCCAGCCGTGAAGTTCGGCGAGCCTCTTCAGAATCTCCGAACTCGATAGCGCCTTCAGTTTTGTTTGTGTCCCGGCCATGTCCCGCCGCCTCTCTTGCCTGTTTTTGAAATGTCTTTGCCTTAAACCAGAGGGCCGCGCGATCGCGAGGGGCGCCGGCGGCCCCGGCGCTTGACCGGTCGGCGGGGCGCGTCTTCGGACCCTGGAAGCGAGTTTTCTGAGTGAACGCTGGACGGAGCCTGGACGCCTTCGTCCGGACCGTCCGCCAGGGCCCGCGCCGCCACGTCCCGCCAGTGTTCCACAATGGCGGTTTCCAGACCGTGAATCCCGGCCAGGAGGAGCGCTTCCTGGAAGTAAGGCTTCCGGGAAAGGTTCCGTTCGGTAATGGGCGGAAGATCGGTCCGGTGAAGCTTGGAGCCGACGGCGGCCAGAAGGCCGAGCCGCTCGATGTCGCGACGCGCGAACGGGAGACTGATGGGCGTCTCTCCGCGTGCGACACTCGGGCCGTGGCCGAGGTCCGCCTCCTCGTCGAGCTCCACCATCTCCGCGACCACGTCGGTCTCGTCCACCTGGCCTTCGCCGGGCTCTTCGGGCATGGGCTCTTCCGGATCTCCCTCAAAGTCGCGGGGACCATCGACGACGTCGACGTACGGACGCCGCCGAGCGGTCGCCCGGAGACCGCTCGAGAGGGGAATCCCGAGCGGCGGAAGAAGGTGGGCGATGAGAATCGCATTCGAGAGATGTGCGTCCGTTGCCGTACGGTTCCGGTATTCGTCGAGCGTGCCCAGAGTGTCCAGAAGTCCCGTGTCCCCAAGACTCAACGCCTTGTGCGC
This sequence comes from Vicinamibacteria bacterium, assembly GCA_031364765.1. GTDB lineage: Bacteria > Acidobacteriota > Vicinamibacteria > Fen-336 > JAGNNV01 > JAGNNV01. The sequence continues at coordinate 1,180 of JANLWV010000453.1, read as the reverse complement.
CTCTGGAAAAATGTAGGCCAGAAGGCCGGTGGCGTAGAGCTGCTCGAAGGTGGCGCGCGCGGAACCCTGGCGCAGGATCTTGTAGATCTCGTCGAGAATCCTGACGTGCGAACTCTTCACGATCTCGCCACGCCGGGCGCGAAGGGCCTCCTGGGCCTCGCGGTCGAGGCGGAAACCCAGGCGGCAGGCGATGGCCACCGCGCGCATCATGCGCACCGGGTCTTCACGAAAGCGTTCGTCGGGATCGCCAATCACCCGCACCCGCTTGGCTTCGAGATCGTCGATGCCTCCGGTGAAGTCGATGATCGAAAAATCCGCAATGTCATAAAACAGCGCGTTGATGGTGAAGTCGCGCCGGAAGGCGTCCTCTTCGGGAGTGCCGAAGGTGTTGTCCCGTTTGACGATGGTGTCGCCTTCATCGGGCGCCGCTTTCTTGCGGAAGGTGGCCACTTCGACGACTTTGGGGCCGAAACGCACGTGGCATAGACGGAACCTCCGTCCGATGATGAAGCAGTTACGAAAGAGCTTCTTCACCTGCTGGGGCGATGCGTCGGTGCCGATGTCGAAATCCTTGGGCCTTCGGCCGAGCAGCAGGTCGCGCACGCCCCCGCCAACCAGAAACCCTTTGAAGCCCGAGCTGCGGAGGCGATAAAGAACACGCAGCGGATCGGGATCGATCTGCTTGCGGGAGAGCGTGTGTTGCGAGCGGGAGAGAATCCTCGGTTGCATTGAAGGGACGTGCGCTGGCTTTCTTGAGCGGGGGGCGAGGAGGGCATCCCGCGACTGGGGATTATAAGCGCCGCGCTTATGCCCTAGGCATTCTTGTTGTAGCCCGCGGGTCCAGGAGGCGAGCGGGCTCGCCGCGTCGGGGACGCCTCCCGCGTCGCCACTGAGCTGCCGGAACTTCGGAATCGTGTGGCTCCTTGCTCGGCTCGATGATCGCGAATGTCCGTAACGGACAGCGGCGACTCGCGATCAACGCCCCGATCGCGAGCGACCCGCTCGCCCCCAGGACCCGCTCCATTCTTGCTTAAGTCGATGGCGGCAGACTCACAAGGAACCTGCAAATTCAGGCTTGCGTTGCGTAGGCGCTGGCGGTGCTGCTGTTGTCCTACGCCTCAGCAGGCGCTCCAGAAGGCACATTTGGGATTTCGCAACCTGACAGAGGCTGACGTGCGAG
>JANLWV010000446.1:0-6739 GCA_031364765.1 Vicinamibacteria bacterium | reverse complement strand
TCCCTGCTCTTCGAAGTCAACCGGAGCCAGCCCGGAGGCAAGATCACGGCCCAGCACGGCGGCCACACGCTCTTCCGTCGAAGCGGACGGCGGCATGGCCAGCACCTCGCGACCGTCGGCGCGAACGGTGAAGCCCACCGCCGAACGCGCCATGGCCAGCAGTGAAACGATCTCAACCGCGTGCCTGAGTTCGGTCGACTCGGCCCGAAGGAACTTGCGACGGGCGGGAATCTCGGCAAAGAGGTTCCTCACTTCGACGGTGGTGCCCGCCGGGTGGGCGGCCGGCCTCGTCGCGGTCACTCGGGAAAAAGAAACAGAGACTGCGGCACCCTCCGGGGCATCCCGCGTCCGGCTTGTGACGACGAGTTCGGCAACGCTACCGATGGACGGTAGAGCCTCCCCCCGGAAACCACTGGAGGCGATGTGTTCGAGGTCTGACGCGTTACGCAGCTTCGACGTCGCGTGACGCTCGACCGCGAGAACCAGATCGGAAGCCGGAATCCCTTCGCCATCGTCCCGGACTCGAATGAGTCGTTTTCCGCCTTGCTCGATGTCTATGGTGATGCGTGTCGCCTCGGCATCGAGGGCGTTTTCGACGAGTTCCTTGACCACCGAGGCGGGCCGCTCCACCACCTCGCCCGCGGCGATCTGGTTGACCACCTCATCCGGAAGCCGCGCAATTCTGTTCATCGGTTACGGGGAGGCGTTCCTAGCTAGTGGGCTGCTGAAGAACAGCGATCGCGTAGTTTTGTCTCGACCGCGAGTCGAAAAACACCAGCAAACACTGGCGAGTGGATCCCGGCCTTTGCCGGGATACGCAGGGTGCTGAGATTCTTCAGCACCCTGCTAATCCGCGTTCGGCTTTTCGAGTTGCGCCTGAGCCGCGGCCAGTCGGGCGATCGGAATCCGGAAGGGCGATGCGGACACGTAGTTGAGACCGACGTTGTGGAAGAACCGGATCGACGACGGATCGCCCCCGTGTTCTCCGCACACGCCAATCTTCAGGTCGGGCTTGGCTGCTCGACCCTTCTTGACCGCGATCTCCACCAGTTGTCCCACACCCGCGGCATCGATCGACACGAAGGGGTCCTTCTCCAGGATGCCCATCTCCACGTAGGGGCCAAGGAACTTGCCCGCATCGTCCCGGGAAAGCCCGAAGCCCATCTGGGTCAGATCGTTCGTGCCGAAGGAGAAGAACTCGGCCTCCTTCGCGATCTCGTCCGCCGTCACCGCCGCCCGCGGAACCTCGATCATGGTTCCAATCAGGTACTCGACGCCGGCCACACCCTTCCCGAGCACTCGCTGCGCCTCCTCCAGGACGATCGCCTTCTGGCGTTTCAGCTCCTCCACATGGCCGACGAGCGGAATCATGATCTCGGGCCGAACCTTGATCCCCTTCTTCGCGACTTGAAGTGCTGCCTCGAAGATCGCGCGCGCCTGCATGCGGGTGATCTCCGGATAGGTGATTCCCAGCCGGCAGCCGCGGTGCCCGAGCATCGGGTTGAACTCGTGGAGCGACTCGGTTTCGTGGAGCATCTTGGCCGCCCGGGCGAGCTCGGCCTTGCTCCCCTTCTTCGACGCGATCTGGACCATGAGTTCCTCGCGCTTGGGCAGGAACTCGTGGAGCGGTGGATCGAGCGTGCGGATGGTCACGGGGTAACCCTTCATCTCGCGGAAAAGCCCGGCGAAGTCGCGGCGCTGCATGGGCATCAGCTTCTTGAGCGCTCCCTGGTACTGCTTGATGGCCGGGCCGTAGCTCTTCTTCGCCGCCCGAAGCTCGACCCTGACGTTCTTCTTCTGCGCCGAGTTCGCGTCGGCCAGTTTCTTTTCGAGCGTCCGCATCACCGCCATGCCCTTCTCGCCCTTGGCCGCCGCTAGGATCATGGCGACCACCTGGGGCAGGCGTTCCTCGGCGAAGAACATGTGCTCGGTGCGGCACAGACCAATCCCCTGCGCGCCGAACGCGAAAGCGGTCTTCGCGTCCTTGGGGATGTCCGCGTTCGCACGAATTCCGAGCCGCTTTACGTCGTCGGTCCACGAAAGCAGCTTCGCGAACTTCTGGTAGATCGGCGACTTCCCCGGCTTCAGCGTGCCGTTCACGACCTGCAGGATCTCGGACGGCGACGTCGCGAGAGACTGGAGCATGACCTCTCCGGTCGATCCGTCGATCGAGATGACATCGCCTTCGCGAATGACCTTGTCGCCCACCATCATGGTTTTCCTCTTCGCATCGATCGAGAGAACCGAACAGCCGACGACCGAGGGTTTACCCATCTGACGCCCGACCACGGCGGCGTGCGAGGTCATGCCGCCGGTGGCGGTCAGAATCCCCTGCGCGACGTGCATCCCGTGGATATCGTCGGGAACGGTTTCCATCCGGACCAGGAGGACGCGTTTCCCTTTGTCGGCCCAGGCCACCGCGTCGTCGGCGGTAAAAACCACCGCTCCGGTGGCGGCGCCGGGAGAGGCGGGAAGTCCCTTCGCGGCGACCTTGGCTTTCGCTCGCTCCTTCGGTTCGAAGATCGGATGCAGAAGCTGATCGAGCGACTGCGGCTCGACCTTCATCAGCGCTTCCGCCTTGGTCAGAATCCCCTCTTCGACAAGGTCGACGGCGATCGCCACCGCGGCGAGCCCGGTGCGCTTGCCGTTCCTGGTCTGGAGCATGAACAGCTTGTTCTCTTCAATCGTGAACTCGAAATCCTGGATGTCCTTGTAGTGCCGTTCGAGGCGCGTTGTGATCTCGCGAAGTTGTTTGTACGCGGCGGGCATGATCAGCTGAAGATCGGCGATCGGATGTGGGGTGCGGATTCCCGCCACCACGTCTTCTCCCTGAGCGTTCTGAAGGAACTCACCGTAAAACTCACGCGCGCCCGTGGAGGGGTTCCGCGTGAAACCCACGCCCGTGGCCGAAGTGTCGCCCTTGTTTCCGTAGACCATGCACTGGACGTTCACCGCCGTTCCGAGGTCGTGCGGGATGTCGTTTAGCCGCCGGTACGTGACGGCCCGCGGATTACCCCAGCTCCGGAACACGGCGTCGCGCGCTCCCGTGAGCTGTTCCTTCGGATCCTGCGGAAACGGCTTGCCGATCTGCTTCAAGACGACGGACTTGTACCGCTCGATGACCGCGTCGAGTTTCTCTTCCGAAAGATCGACATCCGCCTGAACCCTGGCCGTCTTCTTCACCGCGTGAAGCTCGTGCTCAAAGAGGTTCTTGTCGATGTTGAGGACGACGTTCGAGTACATCTGAATGAAGCGACGGTACGAGTCCTTGGCGAACCGGCCGTTGCCGGTCTTGGTCTTGAGGCCGACGATTGACTTGTCGTTCAGCCCGAGGTTCAGGATCGTGTCCATCATGCCGGGCATGGAGAACTTCGATCCCGAACGCACCGAGACGAGGAGCGGATCGGTCGCCTGTCCCAGCGACTTGCCCATCAGTGTCTCGAGGCGGGCCAGCGCTTCGGCGATCTCATCCTCGATCTGCGGAGTGAGCGTGCCTTTGTTCTCTTCGAACACCGCGCACGCCTTGGTGGAAATGGTAAAGCCCGGCGGAACGGGAAGCCCGGCATTGGTCATCTCCGCAAGCCCGGCGCCTTTGCCGCCGAGCGCGTCCTTCATGTCTTTGTGGCCTTCGGCCTTGCCGCCACCGAAAAAGTAAACGAACTTGGGCACGGTATGTATCTCCTAGGAAGAAGTGGCGCCATCGCCCGCAGGCGAGGCCAGCTTGGAAAGGTCGGCGACCTCGTAAACGAGGTTCAAAAGTCTGGAAAGCAGGGCGAGACGGTTGGCCTTGAGCTTCGGATCATCGGCCATCACCATCACGCCCTTGAAAAAGGTATCGACTTCGTTGCGGAGGCCGGCCACGGCCCGCAGCCGGGCGGCCGGATCGGAGGTCGGCGACGATTCTGCTTTCCTGAGCGCTGCGAACAACTCGCGCTCCCCGGGTTCGACGAGGGCCTTCTCCTGAACTGGAATGCCATCGGTGTTGCCCACGATGTTTTTCGCGCGTTTGAAGGCCTCGGCGAGCGCGGCAAACACTTCCGGTTGTTCGGCCCGCACCGAAGCCAGGGCTTTCAGCCTCGTGTGAACAGCGCGAACGTCGGTCAGCGGCTTCACGATTGGCGTGGACAGAACGGCGTCGACCTCATCCGCGGCGAAGCCCCTCGCAAGCAGGACGGCGCGGAGGCGATCGGCAAGAAAGGCAAGGACCGAGGACTGGGTTTCCGTCACCGTCTTCGAAAGCGCTTGTCCATACGCTGCGTGGAGCGTCGAGATCTTCTCGGGAAGATCCGGTGCGTTCCCCGTCCAGAAATCAAGCAGCACCCGAACCAGGCCTTGGCCAGCCCTCCGGAGACCATACGGATCGCTGCTCCCCGACGGAGTCTGCCCGAGACCAAAGTAGCCGACGAGGGTATCGAGCTTGTCCGCCACGGCAACGGTCGCAAAGACCTCAGCGGCTGCGCCCTTGAGGCGTCCCGCAGGCGCGGCATCTGCCTCGATCGCGACCGGGTGGTAGTGCCACCGGATCGCGGCGGCGACAGCGGGCGATTCATTCGCCGCCGCATAGAGGCCGCCCATGACTCCCTGAAGCTCAGGGAACTCGCGAACCATCAGCGTCACAAGATCCGCCTTGGCGAGGAGCGCGGCCCGGCCGGCTGCCTTGACCGACTCGTCACTGAGGCCGGCCTCCTTCGCGACGCCCTGGGCCTGGGTTTCAACGCGGCCCGCTTTGTCCCGGTAGCTCCCCAGACCCTTTTGAAACGTGACCACAGCCAGGTCGTTGACGCGGTCCGCGAGCGGGCGTTTGCGGTCTTCGTCATAGAAGAACCGAGCGTCTTTGAGGCGGGCCACCACCACCTGTTCCTGTCCGCGCGCCGCGTTCTCCGCGCCGACGTCGTCGCAGCCGGAGATCGCCGCGAAACGGGGAAATCCGTCCGCTCCGCGAGGCAGCGTGGCCGCCTTCTGATGGTGCGCGAGCACCGTCTCGAGCACTTCGCCTGGAAGGTCGCCGAATTCCTTCGGAATCGAGCCAACCACGACCGTCGGATACTCGACAAGGTCGGACCACTCGTTCAGGAGACGCGCGGCCTCGCCGGTGACCTCGCCGCCCGCAGCCACGACCTGGGCGCGGATGCGCTCAGCCCGCTTCGCCGGATCGAGGATGACAAAACGCGAAGCCAGACCGGCCTCCAGATCCGCGAACTTGCGCACGTCGAATCCGCGCTCCGACGCTCCTCGCGGGTAGAACCGGTTACCCACCGAGCGTCGGCCGCTGACGACGCGCGGCGCGCCCCTGGCGCCGCTGACTGCGTCGAAAATCGTGACGGGCACGACGTCGCCATCGAGCAGTGCCACCAGCCACTGAATCGGCCGGCCGAATTCGAACGCGCCGCGTCCATCGTCGAGCCACGCGTCCCAGTTCATCCGCTTCGGAAAGTTGAGACCGCGCAGGACCGCCGGGAGCAGGCTCGCGAGCACTTCGCCGGTCGGCCGGCCCGCGATCTGCTTCGTCGCGCTGACGTACAGATCGGCGGAACCCTCAGCCTTGGGCGCCAGCTTGAGCGCGTCCACGGAGACGCCCTGCTTCTTCGCGAAGCCCTCGGCCGCCTTCGACCAGTTCCCCGCCGAATCCTTCGCGATCTTCGCCGAAGGACCCCACTCGACGACCGAGCGATCATCCTGACGCGCCTTTACTTTCGCGACCAGCACGAGCCGGCGAGACGTCCAAAATACGCGAACGTCCACAGGCGCAAGGTGCTCATGGCTCGCGAGAGTGAGGAACTTCGCTTCGAGCTGCTCGGCAAGGCCCGAGAGCCACGCCGCCGGCATCTCCTCAAAGCCGATCTCGAACAAGAACTCAGCCACGACGAAGCGCACCCGCGGTTCGAAGGAGGGAGTGTGTAGGGGAACGTGGATCCCGGCGCTTGCCCCCATCTTCGAGGGACGAAGGGGGTTCGCCGGGATGACGAAGTCCGAGAAAGCCTGCAGTTCCTCGGTGGATATCCCTCAGACGGAGCGGATCCAGGCGGCGAGGAGGTCGCTCGCGAGCGGGCCCTGTTTCGCGAGTCGCAAGAGTCCGTTTGAAATCATTCGCGAAACCGGAGCCGAGTAAGGAGGCACACGAATCCGAAGTCTCGTAGACACAGTGCCGACGCACGAGGCGTGGCCGCCGCGGCGACCCTCCTCGCCGCCTGGATCCGCGGGCCACCACGAAGATGTCGAGAGGAAGCCGCGCAACCCTCACTGCTTGACCTCCTTATCGCCCTTCAGTTTGGATTTGGGAGGTGCAGCGCCAGCATCGGGCGGATTTGCCTTTGGTGACGGCCAACGATCCTCAACGTAGGCGGCAGCCACACCGCAAGCCTGCTTCCGAATCTGAAGGAGCATCGACGCGCGCTGAGTGGCGGAAATCCCGCCACGGGCATCAAGGACGTTGAACGCGTGAGATGCGCGCAGCACCCAGTCGTACGCCGCGAGCGCCACCCGTGGGCCCGCCGTTTCGAGAAGGCGCTTCGCCTCTCCAAGAGCCCCATCGAAGAGCTTCATATGCAGATCCACATCTGCGAGTTCAAAGCTGTAACGCGACAGTTCGAACTCCTCCTTGTGCCGGACTTCCCGATACGAAACGCCAGGAGCCCACTCCACATCGTAGACATCAGCCTGGTCCTGGAGGTACATGGCGATGCGCTCAAGGCCGTACGTGATCTCCGCCGAAATGGGCGACAGATTGATGCCCCCCGCC
>JANLWV010000370.1:0-6473 GCA_031364765.1 Vicinamibacteria bacterium | reverse complement strand
CCGCCTCAGTCCTTCGCGGCGTGGGATAGCGAGATCTACAAGATCCTCAACCAGGGCCTGGAGGGTCTTAAGGCTCTGGCTCCGGTTTCGACGCTGGCCCTGGGCGACAGCGAGTTCAACCGCGCGGAACTTGAGCTCCGGGGGTTCAAGAGGACCGGCGTCCTTCCCATCGCCATCGACTTCGATCGCTACTTGAAGCCCGGAAACGCGGCGCTCAGGAGGCGTCTTGCCGATTCGCGGACGAACATCCTTTTTGTCGGCCGGATTGCTCCCAACAAGCGGCACGACAATCTTCTGAGAGTCCTCGCGTACTTCAAGAAGAACATCTCCACCGCGGTCCGCCTGCTCGCGGTCGGTAAACTCCCGCGCCGCGAGACCGGCCATGGAATGCCGATCGAGGCGCATTACCTCGATACCTTGATCCGCCTCTACTCCGACCTCGGCGTCGAGCCCGCCGACGTGGTCTTCACCGATGGCGTTTCGCACGAAGACCTTCTGGCCTATTACGAGGCCGCGCATGTCTTTGTGTCGATGTCCGAACACGAGGGTTTCGGCGTCCCCCTCGTCGAAGCCATGCTGAAGCGCGTTCCGATCGTCGCCCTCTCCGGAACCGCGGTTTCGGAGACGCTCGGCAACGCGGGCCTTCAGTTCGACCATCCAGACATTGCGGAGTTCGCCGAGGCGGCGGCCCTCTTGTCGAAGCCGGGGTCCGCGCGCGAAGCGGTTCTGCGCGGTCAGGACAAGCGCGTTCAGGACTTTGCAACCGGGGTGACCCTGGGCAAGCTCCGCGAACTGGTGGGTCAGCTCTGATGGGACGGCCCATCGCGATCGTGGTTCAGCGCTACGGCAGAGGTCTCGTCGGAGGATCGGAGACCCTGGCCCGAGAGTATGCGGAGCGTCTTTTGGGCCGGGGTTTCGACATCACCGTCTACACCACCACGGCACGCGACTACGTCACCTGGAGGTCCGAGTATGCGGCCGGCCCCTCCGTCGAACGTGGAGTTCGAGTCCGGCGTTTCGTCCCCGAGCGCGAACGCGATCTCAAAGCCTTCAACGCCCTCGCTGAACCGCTGTACCTGCGGGCCACCACGGCGGCCGATGAACAGACGTTCCTCGAAGCCCAGGGCCCGTTTGTTCCGAGCCTCATCGCCGCCCTTCGCGCCGATGCGGGTCAGTACGAAGCCGTACTCTTTTTCACGTACCTCTACTACCCGGCGGTTGCGGGCATCGTGGTTGCTGGCGGGAAAGCTGTTTTCATTCCCACCGCCCACGATGAGCCTCCGCTCCGTTTCGCGATGTACAAGAAGGTCTTCGAGGGCGTCCGCAGCTTCGCCTTCTGCTCGGCGCCTGAAGCGCGTCTCGTCGCCTCGCGTTTCGACATCTCAAAATGCTCGCAGGACGTGGTCGGTATCGGCGTCGATCCGCCCGCCGAGCCGGATGTCGAGGAGTTCAGGATCTTGCGCGGAATCGAGCGGCCCTATCTGCTCTACGCCGGCCGCATTGACGCCGGCAAAGCCTGCGACGAAATGCTCCGGTTCTACGAACGCGCCCAGGCAGACATCATGGGTTGCCCCGATCTCTTCCTGATCGGAAACCTCGCCATGGAGCTCCCACGGCTTCCGCGGCTCCGGCATCTAGGCTTTGTCTCGGAGGAGGACAAGCGAGCGGCCATGAGCGGCGCCCAGGCGCTCATTTGTCCAAGCCCGTACGAGAGCCTTTCGATCACGCTCCTCGAAGCGCTGTCGCTGGGCACGCCGGCGCTCGCTTCGGCGAGATCCGAGGTCCTCGTCGACCACTGCCACAAGAGCCAGGCCGGCCTCATCTACAAAGACGCCTTCGAGTTCACGGAAACCGTGCGCCTGCTGGTTCTCGACGAAAGACTACGGCGCGCCTTGGGCGAAAACGGCAAGCGCTACGCGTTGACCCAGTTCTCCTGGAACAGCGTCCTGGATCGGCTGGTCAAACAGATCGACGCGGCGGCCGCCCCCTCCGCTTGAGCGCGGAGCTTACGGCGCGTCAGGAGCCTCCTTGAGCCGGATCAGGTTGGTGGCGATCAGGCCGTAAAGGATCTTGCAGGCCTCGAAGGTGGAGTGGCTGGACGCATTCGCGATGGCCTTGATCGACCGGCGACCGTCGATCTTCGACAGAATCAGCCACTCGCTGGTGTTGAGGTTGATCTGCCCTTCGCGGCCTTCAGGGATGACGAACTCGGGCACCAGGTCCATCGACGGAACCTTCCTCTGGAGCACCCGCCACTCATCGAGACGCCGCGCCGCCTCCATCAGCAGATTGGTATTGGCCTTTGTGATGGTGTGGGCGGCGATCGTGGAGCCGGTTTCGAAGGAAAATTCGCCCCGGGTCCAGATGGCGAGCTGATAGACCGCCTCTTCGCCCGAAAGATCCTCCACCTGGGCGTGGACGATCTTGCCTTCGTGGATGTAAATCTCGCCTTTGACCTCGCGGTTAGTCAAATGAAAACAGCCGGTCTTTCCGGACGAAGAGACGAGCTGGATGACGTCGGGAAGCGGGAGTTCGGAGAGCGAGCCTTGGAAACTCATCGTGGGCGGTTCGGGAGACTCTACTGTCAAACTTCCGCTGCTTCGATCAACCCTTTCCGAACGTAAGGGCGTTCGCGAGACGCGCCACCACGGTGTCCTGGCCCAAGGACTCCAGGAGGTCGAAAAGGGGCGGACCCACGGAAACGCCGGTGGTCACCGTGCGCGACCCGTTGATCAGAAGCCCGGCCTTGATGCCGAGTTCGTCCGCGAGTTTTCGCAGTTCGACTTCCGCGGAGTCTTTCTTGAAGTCCGGGATGGCCTTGAATCGCGAGGCCAGCTCCACGAGCCACTCGCGCAGGCTGGGGACCTTGTCGATGTTCTTCTCCACCGCCAAAGGGTCGAGGGGGTACGTTTTGTCGAAGAAGGCCCGTCCCGCGCCGGAAAAATCCTTGAGGGTGATGAAGCGCGCACGAAGGAGGTCAACCGTCCGAGAGAACCACTCTCGGCGGTCCCCGGCTTTGGCCCACGACGCATTCCATAGTCCGGCGCTTTTCAGTTCGGCTTCGACCATCGGAAGCAGATCTTCAAGGGGCATCCTGTTCATATGCTCGGCGTTCAGGTGCAGGGCCTTTCGGTCCGTCCACTGACGGGGGTCGGTCTCGGAGAAGTTCACAATGGCGTTGCCGCGTGAGACACCGGAAAGCGAGAAGGCTTCGATGAGCTCGGGTGTGGTGAAGAATTCCTTGTCCGTGCCGGACGACCAGCCGATGAGAGCCAGGAAGTTCCGGAAGGCTTCAGGGATGAAGCCTTTGTCGCGATACGTGGTCACGGAGACGACCTCGCCATGCTTCCGCTTCGAGAGCTTCGACCGGTCGGGCGCGTTGATCAGGGGCAAATGGGCGAACTCGGGCGGCTTCTTTCCCAGAGCCTCGTAGAGAAGGATCTGCTTGTGGGTGTTCGACAGGTGGTCCTGACCGCGGATCACGTGTGAGATCTTCATGTGAATGTCATCGCAGACCACCACGAAGTTGTACAGGGGCGAGCCGTCGGGACGGAGAAGAGCGAAGTCTTCGGTGTCCTTGTGTTTTCTTTCCTGGGAGCCATAGACGCCATCCTCAAAAACCGTGGCGCCCTCGCCCCCTGGAACCAGGAAGCGGATGGTGAATGGCTCACCCTTGGCCGCGCGCGCGTCCGACTCCTCGGTGGAGAGGGCCCGCGACGGCGCGTCCCGTTGCCACGGCCTCTTCTCGTGGTCGGCCTGCTTGCGCTGCGCTTCGAGATCGGCGGCGGTGGCGAAGGACCGGTACGCTTTTCCCATGGCCAGGAGTTCGCGAGCGACCCGCTTGTGGTGCTCCACGCCATCGCTTTGAAGGAAAGGGCCCTCATCCCAATCCAGGCCCAGCCACTTCAGGCCTTCGAGGATGCTCTTCGTGTTGTCGTCGGTCGAGCGCTCCTTGTCGGTGTCTTCGATCCGTAGAATGAAAGTGCCCCCGTACTTCTTGACGAACAGCCAGTTGAAAAGGGCGGTGCGCCCCCCGCCGACGTGAAGATATCCGGTCGGAGAGGGGGCGAAACGGACACGAATGGCAGGAGTAGTCATGGGTGGGCCGCTATTTTAGCGGTCGCTGCCCTCTCCATCCGCCGCTCTCTCTCTCGATCTATAGTCCCTATGGTTCCCGCCCAAGGTTCGTTCAACCGATGACACATGCCCTCCAGCTGAAGAACGTTCGCAAGACCTTCCAGGGTCACGTCGCGGTTAAAGGACTCGACCTCGAAGTGCCCACGGGGTCCGTTTTTGGCCTGCTCGGGCCGAACGGCGCCGGCAAGACCACCTCAATCCGGATGGCCATGGACATCATCGGCCCCGACACCGGGGAAGTCCTTATCCTCGGTTCCAAAGCCGACAAGTCCCTGCGCAACCGGATTGGTTACATGCCGGAGGAGCGCGGTCTCTACCAGAAGATGATCGTCGAAGAGCTCCTGGTCTTCATGGCCGAACTCAAGGGCATCAAGCCGGCCGAGTCGAAGCGCCGCATGGGCCCCTGGCTCGAGAAGTTGGGCTTGGCCGCGTGGCGGAAGAAGAAGGCCAACGAGCTGTCAAAGGGCATGCAGCAGAAGGTTCAGTTCATCCAGTCCCTTCTCCACGACCCCGAGATCCTCATCCTCGACGAGCCCATGAGCGGCCTGGACCCTGTAGGTACGAACGTCATGCGCGACGCCATGATCGAACTTTCACGGGCCGGGAAGACCCTCATCGTGAGTTCGCACCAGATGGCGACGGTCGAGCAGATGTGCGACCGGGTGATTCTCATCAACAAGGGCGAGAAGGTCCTCGACGGCCGTGTCTCCGATATCAAGGCGAGCTACGGAAAGAACACGGTGATTCTGGCCTTCGAGGGAGACGGCTTGTTCCTGAAGGCCCTTCCCGGGGTAGCGGCCGTCAATGACCTCGGCCGGTATGCCGAACTCAAGCTGGCTCCGGGCGCCGATTCCCAGGCCATCCTCAAAGCGGCAAGCGAGAAGCTGAAGATCACGCGATTCGAAGTGGTGGAGCCGTCCCTGCACGACATCTTCATTGAACGGGTTACGGAGGCGCTTGCATGAGCGACATTCTGGTTATCGCAAAGCGCGAGTTCATCGAGCGGGTAAGAACCAAGGCCTTCGTCATCGGCACCATCCTGGGGCCGGTCTTTATGGCCGGGATCATGATCGTGCCGGCCCTGATGGCGAGCAGGCTCGCGAAGTCGGTTTCGATCACAGTTATCGACGCCCAAGGTTCGCTCCGAACCCTCGTGGAGGACAGCCTGCGCGGTGGCGGCGAGAGTCCGGAGAAGGAGCCGATTGGCGCGCGGTCACGCAACCCAGGGAACACGAAGTTCGTGATCAACCCCCCGGCGGGCGCAGATGTCGCCGCCCAACGTGAAGCGGCGAAGCAGTCCGTCCTCAAGGGCACGCTGGACGCCTACGTTGTCCTGCCCAAAGACGTTCTGTCCGAATCCAAAGCCGAGTACTACGCGAAGAGCGTCACCGACTTCGAGGGCATTCGCGCCGTCGATCGCGCTATCGAAAAAGCGGTGTTCGCCAAGCGGATAGGCGCTGAGGGAATCGATCCTGCCCGGATTGCCGCCCTCACCCGGCCGCTCGACTTGAAGCGCATGCGGGTCAGCGACAAGGGTGAACAGGAGGATCGCGGAGTCTCGTTCTTCCTTTCTCTCATCCTGGTCATGATGATCTACATCGGCACGCTGATGTGGGGCCAGGTGGTGATGACCGGAGTGATCGAAGAGAAGACGAATCGGGTGGTGGAGGTCATTGTTTCCTCCACCACGCCGCGGAATCTGCTCTTCGGCAAGCTGGTGGGGGTGGGCGGAGCGGGGCTCCTTCAGTTCGGGATCTGGATTCTGGCTCTGGTCGGCGTGTCCGCCGCTTCCGGCTCGATGGCGTTCCTTTCCGGCGTCAACCTCCCCGAGATCAACCCCGTGCTCATCGCCGCCTTCCCGATCTTCTTCCTGCTGGGTTTCTTCCTCTACGCGTCGCTTTATGCCGCCATTGGCGCGGCCGTCAACACCATCCAGGAGGCGCAGAACTTCATCTTCCCGGTCATGCTGCCTATCATCATGGCCATGGTCTGCTGGCCGGTGGTCATGCGTGCGCCCGATTCGACCCTCTCCACCGTGCTCTCGCTCATACCCTTCATGACCCCCATCCTGATGTTCCTGCGCATGAGCGTTCTGATGCCGCCGGTCTGGCAGATTGCGCTGTCGGTCGTGCTGACGAGCCTGACCATTGCTCTCGTGATCTGGGTCGCCGCGCGCATCTACCGGGTGGGAATCCTCATGTATGGCAAGCCGCCCACCTTCCCGGAGATGGTCCGCTGGGTGCGACACGGCTAGTAGGGTGCTGAAAAACTCAGCACCCTGCCAGGCGCCGCGCGAACCGACCGGGATCGAAGGCCTTCAGGTCGTGCGCCGGCTC
>JANLWV010000276.1:0-5877 GCA_031364765.1 Vicinamibacteria bacterium | reverse complement strand
GACTATAGCCACGTCGACTCGATGACGGGGAAGCGAGGCATCGCGCTCACCTCCCGTCTCAAGAAGGCGAAACTTCAGGGTGACCTCATCCAGAAGGTGGCGGACGTCGAGCCGCATCTTGCGAACCGGGCGAGCCAGAAGGCAGCGGAACTTGCCGACGACCCCGAAGCGCGCGCCATTTTCCGCGCCGCCTCCGAAAATCGGTACATTTGGGACAACGGCTTCCCCGGCCTGACCGCGGACCTCGAGATCATCAACCTGGGCAAGCCGCCGGTCATGGCGAAGGTGTCGATCGACAAGAACCTACCCTCGACTTCGATTGTCCGAAGTGTGATGGCACGCTGCGCTCGGAGGCCAAGGCGTACGTCTCGCAGTTCGTGACCCACCGCGCCGCGGAGTCCTTCGAGGACAAGTACGGTGTCGGCAAGGCCGGGTTCAAGATGGTCAACAACAAGCGTCCCGATGGCATGGTCGAAGTGAAGGTCGACGGCGACACCGCGATGGGCTCCTGGTATCTGCTTGATCCCAAGAAGAAAGAGGTCAAGAAGCTCACCAGAAAACTGGGCGGGCCGATCGAGTTCCTGATCAACCAGGAGCGCAACATCCGCACGGAAGACGGCCGCTACATCGCGAACTACTACCCGGTCGAGTTCTACATGATGATGGGCGACAAGAAGATCCCCCTCGGCACCGTGGTTTACGACGACCTCTTCCAGAAGAACGGGAAGTGGTGGATGCCGGTCCATCGCACGGTCAAGGGCGAGATGCCCCAGATGGATCGCACCCTCACCAAAGTGGACATCGAGATGAACTTCAAGAACGTGAAGTACATGGGTGCTTCCACCACGGCGGCCGGAAGCAACCAGCAGCCCTGATCACCGGGCTTTGACCGGGGGGCGGCCAACCGCCCCTGGTCCTCCTCACGTACTCAGGGGTGCGGCCCGAGAAGCCGACGCGTTGTCGCCCCGCTGAAGATATCCTCCGCTTCCATGCTGATAGACCGGCGATCTCTCCTTCAGTCGTGGCCGGCGCTCGCTGCTTTCGTGGCCGCGCTCTCCGCCATGCCCGCCGGACTCTTCTTCGCGCTGGGCGGGCGCCGGAGAGCGGCCCCTGGGGGCGATTCCTCCGGCGAGTGGATTGATCTGGGCCTCGCCGTTGAAATCACCGAAGGACCCTGGAAGGCGCGAAGGTTTCGCCGGGAAATCGAGGACCGTTGGAAGACAACCGTCGTCGACGAGAGCGTTTATCTCCGGAGGCGAGGAGATTCGATTGAGGCCGTCTCGGCGATCTGCACCCACATCGGTTGCCTCGTACAGCGCATCTCCCAAGGCTTCGGCTGCCCCTGCCACAAGAGCGACTTCGATGAAGAGGGGAGGCCGACCAGCGGTCCGGCCCCGCGCCCGCTCGATCGGCTTGAGACACGAGTCGAGGGAGATCGACTCAAGCTCCGGTTCGTCAAGTTCCGGCCGGGGCTCGACCGATCCGAGCCCTTGGTTTCGTGATGGACGCGGGAAACGCCCCCGTCCCAAAGCCGTCGCCCGCCGTCGTCGATTGGCGGGACCGGCTTCGCGGCGCATCCGCCCTCTGCGCATTCGTGTTCGCTGGCCTGCTGATGGGAAGCGGCCTTGGCCTCGCCATGTCCTACGTGCCGTCCCAGACGGAGGCTTTCGCGAGCGTTCTGTATCTCCGGCAGCAGGGCGGTCTTGGAGCGTTGCTGAGATCCCTCCACTATCACCTCGCCTCGGGTGCGGTCGTCTCTACTTTCCTGATGGTCATCTTCGGCGTCCTCGGCGAAGAGCATCGCGAGCGAAAGTGGGAGTTCCGGCTTGGCGTCGTGGCCTTGCTGCTGATGATCGGCTTCTGTTTCACCGGCTACATTCTTCCCATGGATCAACCGGCCTACTGGGGCACATCGGTCCGCCTCGGCATTGTCGAGACCGTTCCTGTGGTCGGCGGGATGCAGGCCGACATGCTCCGAGGGGGGCCGACACTCGGCGCGGCCACCCTTCCGCGCTTCTACGCCTTGCACGTGGCGGCTCTTCCCATCGTTCTGGTCGTTCTGGTCCTTCTGGGGTTCACAGACGCTTTGGAAAGAGCCGCGAAGAGTGGGGGACCGCGTCTGATCGTCGCGTGCGGACTGATTGCGACGGCCGCCTGGGTGGTGGCCGCTCTCTTTCAGGCCCCGCTTGAGCCCGCGGCGGCCACCGCCGACACCGACTACGTGCCCAGGCCGGAGTGGTATTTCCTCTGGCTATTCCAGTTCGGGAAGTATGTTCACGGCTTTCAGTGGGTGGAAAGCGCTCTGCTCCCGGGTCTCGGTATCGGCACGTTGATGCTTCTTCCCGATTTCCAGACAAGTCGGAAGCAACGAACGGCGGGGGTGGCGGCTCTCCTCGTTTTCATGTTCAGCCTGGCCGCCCTCGCTCTTTACGAGGACAAGGATCTGCCCCGGAAGCCGCAGTATGAAGAAGGACTCCTTTTGAAAGCCGCGCGCGACTACAAGGTCGAATGTGCGGGGTGCCATGGCGCTTCCGGGAAGGGTGATGGGCCCGACCAGGCGCGGCTCGAAAGCCAGCCCAAGAACTTCACCCGAGCTGATTTTTGGGATGAAGGCACCGTGACCGACATGATTGAAGTCATCACGAAAGGCGAGGCTCCGGACATGCCGGCCTTCGGTGATCGCCTCTCGCGCGGAGAAATTCTTGCTCTGGCGAGGCATATCGAGGCAAGCTTCCGCCCCCGTGCTTCGACCAGCCGTTGATCGTTTCACCAAGGAAAGACATAAAGATCCCTCAAATGAGAAACAACTTCATCTCCATTCTTTTCGTGGCCGCCATCTTTTTCGCAGCGAACGCGTCGGCTGCCCCCGAGCACAAGAATCTTCAGGTTCTCAACAAGGACATTTCGAAGGACGAGCTGAAGAAGACGATGGACGGCTTCGCCGAGCAACTCGGAGTGAAATGCACTTTTTGCCACATCGTCGACCAGTATGAGAAGGACGATCGTCCCCACAAAGCCGACGCCCGTCGCATGATCAGGCTGGTTTTGGACATGAGGGCCAAGAAGGCGGACTATTTTGGCCCCCGGGTCAAAGAAGCGGTGATCACCTGCAGCATTTGCCACCGCGGCAAGGCCGAGCCCGAGCCGTTTGTGCCGTAAGCGGCGACCGCAGTGATGGGGCCTACTGAATCCTGACCCGGCCCCCAAACCCTTCCTCGTAAGTGTGGTAGTAGTCGAGGGAAGGCTCGGGATGCTTCCAGCAGTAGTAGCCGCTCCCGTTGTCGAAATCAACGAGCCACGGGCCCTTGATGTCCAGGCCGAGGGCGCTCATCTCCGCGGCCCACGTGTTCACGATGGACTGGGCCTGTTCTTTCGTATCCGCGCTCTGAGTGGCAGCACCCAGCATCCGATCCACGCGCTCGTGGGCCTCCTCGGTCAGTTGCTGTACCCGCGGAAGAAGAGACTTCGCCTCCGCGTAAGTGAATCTGCGCTTTTCGGCCTGGGCTTCGTTCACGGATGAGCGTCTTCTCAGGCGATCGTCACGTCCTGGCACAAGTAGACATCCTGGATTGTGTTCAGAAGTTTCACGCCCTCCGCCAGGGGCCGTTGGAACGCTTTTCGTCCGGAGATGAGGCCCATGCCGCCGGCCCGCTTGTTGATGACGGCCGTCCGCACCGCCTCGGCGAAATCGTTGTCCCCGGAAGCTCCTCCCGAGTTGATCAGGCCGGCCCGGCCCATGTAACAGTTCGCGAGCTGATAGCGAGTGAGGTCGATGGGGTGGCCGGTCGACAGTTCGGTATAGACGCGCTGGTCCGTCTTGCCGTAGGGGTTTTCCTTCGAGTTCAAGACATCGTAGCCGCGGTTGACCTCGGGCAGCTTCTGCTTGATGATATCCGCCTCGATCGTCACCCCGAGGTGATTGGCCTGGCCGGTCAGATCGGCCGCGAGGTGGTAGTCCTTGTCCTTCTTGAAGGCCGGGTTGCGAAGGTAGCACCAAAGGATGGTGGCCAGGCCCATTTCATGGGCCACCTGGAAGGCTTCGCTCACCTCCACGATCTGGCGGGAAGAGTTGTCGGACCCGAAGTAGATGGTGGCCCCAACCGCCGTGGCTCCCATGTCGCGCGCCTGCTTGATCTGAGCGAAGAAGATCTGATCGAACTTGTTCGGTTAGGTCAGGAATTCGTTGTGGTTGAACTTCAGGATGAAGGGAATTTTGTGGGCGTACTTGCGGGCGCACGAGCCGAGAACGCCTAGGGTCGAAGCCACCGCGTTGCAGCCGCCCTCGACCGCGAGCTTGACGATGTTTTCGGAATCGAAATAGTCCGGGTTCTTTGCGAAGGAAGATCCCGCCGAGTGCTCGATGCCCTGATCCACCGGCAGGATTGAGAGATACCCCGTTCCCTTGAGACGTCCGGCGCTGAACATCTCCTCGAGCGATCGCAGAACCGGTATGGGCCGGTCGGACGACTGATGGATGCGGGAGACCCAGTCGGCGCCCGGGAGGTGTAGCCGCTCCTTGCCGATTCCGGCGCATTTGTGGTCAAGGAGTATTCGGGCGTCCTTGCCCAGGGCTTGCTCAATCGCCTGAAGGTTCGTCATGTCGGGCTACTCCATCTTCCGTGAAAGTCTATCGAAATCTGCTGACCCCGAACCCTGGCGCATAGACTCCAGGCTTCAATGAACTCGCTCCGGTCCACAGTGGCGGTGGTGATTCTCGCAGGAATTGTTGCGGTTCTGTCGCTGCCCGTGCTCATCCGCCGGAGTCCTGCGTCTATCGCCAGCCTTGCTCTCGGCACGGACGAGGCCTTCGCGACTTCCGGGATCGAGCCACGAGAGAACCAGGTCGGGGGTGGCGCGATTCGGTGGTTGGGTCCGAAGGCGACCTTTCAGTTCGAGGGAGTCGGACCGGGGTGGATCGACATCGACCTCGTGGTCCGCGACCATCGGAGCGAAGTGACGCTCATCGCGAATGGCGCTCGTATCGGGACCCTCCTGCCGCGACACGGGCACTTCGCCTCCCGAATTCGACTGGTCGGGCCGTCCCTTGTTTTTGGGCTTGAAACCGATGGGTTTGCCGCCCCGGGGCGCACGCTCGGCACCCAGATCATTTCGCTCACGGTCCAGCCCGCTCAAGCGTCCCCGGGGCCGGGCGCTGTTCCGGGCCGGCTATGGCTGGCGCTTTTTGCCGTCATCCTGGCGTCGTCGCTCACTCAGGCCCTTGCCGGGTTGAGCGTTTGGTCGGCCCTGTTGCCCCCCGCGCTTTACCTGCTGCTGGTCCTGCCCGCCGGATTGTGGCGCTCGGGCTGGCTTTTCGAATGCGCGGTTCTGATCGGCGCCGCGACCGTCGTTTCCGCTCTTCTCTCAAGGCGTGCTCGCGGCGGCGCCTCCTCTCGCGGGTGGTTGCAGGCCGCCCTGATCATGGCGCTCGTAGTGCATGGCGTGCTTCCACCGTCTCCGCTGGTGATTCAGGGCGACGTCCAGTTACACGGCAACAAGCTTGGCGAGGTGGCGAGGGGGAACCTGTTTCCCGCAAGCAGGACTGACCACAAGCCGCCCTTTGAGATTCCCTACGGTTTCAGCTTCTACGGCGTCCTCACTCCGTGGGCCTCCCTCGGTGTCTCGAACGTCCACGTGGTCCGGGAAGGGGCTGCGTTTTTTTCCGCGTTCTCGGCCTTGGCTCTGGCCCTCGTTCTCGGGCGAGCCTCCGCCAGCCTCGCCGCCGGCGCGATGATTCTGTGGACGTTTGCCCCCGTGAATATCAGGACCATGGCTTTTGGCAACTTGTCGAACGTCTTTGCGCAGTCGATCTTCGTCCTATTCCTTGTCGCCGCCATCCTGATGCGACCAGGGCCGGTCCGAGCCGGGTTCCTCGCCTTC
>JANLWV010000273.1:0-3488 GCA_031364765.1 Vicinamibacteria bacterium | reverse complement strand
AGGGCGCCCAGCATCAGGAGCCGGTGCGTCTCCCAGAACGCGACCACCAGGAAGAGCGCGGATAACACCACGCCAACCCCGACGCTGAACAGAGCGACAAACCCCAGGAGGGTGATCGACAGAAAATGCTCTCGAGCCTCCTCCAGGTCGGTGGACAAGAGGTCCAAGCGCGTATGAGCCATCCCAACCAAGGTGGCCCCGACCGCAGTCAGGGACTCCATCAGACCTGCGCTCTCGCCAGGTGTTCTCTCGCTCATGATGAACCGCCTTAGCGGCGGGCGACGAGTACGCCAATCAGCACGCCCACGCCCGCGGCAACTCCGATCGCTTCCCAAGGACTGTCGTGGACATAGGCATCGGTGAGGTTGGCGGCCGCTCTCGCTTTGACCACCAGCGCCTCCTGGGCCTCCAACGAGCGGGCCCTCAACATCTTGAGAGATTCCTCCGCCTTGGTGCGCACGGTGGCCAGGCTCTCACCACCCAGGTTGGCCGTCGCTTTGACCAGAGCCTCGGCGTCCGCGAGGGCCGCCTTGAAATGGTCGTTCAGTTGACTGTTGGTGACTTCGTACATGGCGTTTTCTCCGGAGATTGATGGCGGTTTTCGGGGTGTCGGCTTAGGAGGCTCGTCCGTTTTTTCACAGGCGGCGACCTTGAATGACGCGTAAGAGGATCATGACGATCGCGATGACGAGGAGAATATGAATAACTCCGCCCATGGTGTTCGAGGTGACAAGACCCAGCACCCAAAGGATGAGAAGGACCATGACAACAGTTTCAAGCATTTCTCGTGACTCCTGAAGTTAGAACTCGATGATCCTCCTGTTCTCGCGGCCCCTCTGTGCGCCAACGAACTTATCGACCGCGCTTTCTTGTCGAGAGCAGCCCTCGCGAGAGCAGGTTCGATATGTGCGCCGTCGCACGGACGGCCCGCTGGGTGTCACCCTAGGCTCGCCTTTTCCTCGCGAGTCGCAATCCCAATCGTTCGGGCGCCACGGAGCGGTCGTCCCACCGTGTTCCCTGAAGCGGGGCCGCCGGCCCGCGTAGCGGCTCGTTGAGGTTCCGTTTCCAGGGAAAGGGTTTCCTGAATTGACCGCCGGCAAGAGGCTCATCGGGCGCCTGCTCCAGTTTTGGGCGCGGCCGGCCCTCCGGGCGTGGCCGCGGATTCCCCCGGGTGAGGAACCACCGCTGCGATCGGAGCTGTTCAGCGCCGAGCAGATGGAGCAGCACGGCAAGGCTCTCGCGGCCTCGCATACGCTCGCTCAAGGACGCGCGACAGACCGGCTTCTGCCCAGGCTGGACGCGAACGAAAACACCCTCCTCGGCGTCTGCGACCTTCTGACCGCGGCGGTCACCGCCAAGCGCCGCATCACTCCGGGCGCGGAATGGCTGCTCGACAACTTCTATCTCATCGAGGAGCAGATCCGCATGGCCCGGAGGCACCTGCCCAGGGATTACAGCCGGGAGCTGCCACGCCTGGCCCACGGCCCGTCCATCGGGCATCCGCGTGTGTACGACATCGCCCTCGAAACCATTTCTCACGGCGACGGCCGGGTGGACACCGAGACTCTCAGCCGCTTCGTGGCGTCGTATCAGACCGTCACTCATCTCACGATCGGCGAGCTGTGGGCGATCCCGATCATGTTACGCCTGGCCGTGATCGAGAACCTCCGCCGCGTCGGCGTTCGGATCGCCGCCGGCTGGACGGAGCGCGACCTGGCCGGCTCCTGGGCCGACCAGATGACCGAGGCCGCCGAGAAGGATCCCAAGAGTCTGATCCTGGTAATCGCGGACATGGCACGATCCAGTCCGCCCATGATGGGTCCTTTCGTGGCCGAACTCGCGCGCCGCCTCCAGGGTCGGGGTCCGGCCCTGGCCCTGCCGCTGACCTGGATCGAGCAGAGCCTGTCTGAGTTGGGCCTCACCATCGAGCAGTTGGTGCAATCAGAGAGCCAGGAGCAGGCCGTCAACCAGGTCTCGGTCAGCAACAGCATCTCCAGCCTCCGGGTGGTGGGCGCCCTGGACTGGCGCGAGTTCGTCGAGTCGATGAGCGTGGTTGAGCGGACGCTGCTTGAGGATCCGAGCGGCGCCTACGCCAGAATGGATTTCGCCACTCGTGACCGATACCGTCATGCGACGGAAGGCCTCGCGAGGCGTGCGCACCGGTCGGAGTTCGAAGTCGCGAAAAAAGCGGTCGAGCTGGCGCGAAAGGGAGCAGGGACGAAGGCGGGCCCGGGGGCGGACGATCGTGCGGGACACGTCGGCTACTTCCTCATCGACAAGGGCCGGTCCTTGCTCGAAGAGGCCGCGGGCGTCGAACCTTCCCCCTTCGAAGCCTTGGGGAGGGCGCTGCGCAGGTTCCCCCTGCTCCTGTATCTCGGCGCCATCACCCTGACCCTGTCGATCCTGGCCTGGACGCTTCTGGCCAGGGCGCGTGAAGTTTGGGTGCCTGACTGGGCGCTCGGACCGATGGGCCTCCTCTCGTTGCTGGCCGCGAGTCCCCTGGCCGTGGCGCTGGTCAACTGGCTCACAACTTTACGCGTGGCCCCCCACCTGCTGCCCAGAATGGACTTCTCCGAAGGAATCCCCAAGACATCGCGCGCCCTGGTGGTCGTCCCGACCCTGCTGGTGAACCCGCAGAACGTCGAGGACCTGGTCGAGGCTCTGGAGATAAGGTTTCTCGCCAATCGCGATGAATGCCTGCACTTCGGCCTGTTGACAGATTTTCGAGACGCGCACGAGGAGACCCTTCCGGAAGACGAGCCCCTGTTGCGGCTGGCCCAGAAGAGGATCGAAGAGCTGAATGGAAAGTATAGAGAGGCGACACGCGATGCGTTCTTTTTGTTTCATCGCCCGCGCCGGTGGAATCCTGGGGAGCGGATCTGGATGGGGCATGAACGGAAACGAGGCAAGCTTGCGGATTTGAATGCACTTCTGCGAGGCGGCTCACGGGATTGCTTCTCCCTCGTCGTCGGCGAGACTGAGGTGTTGTCGAACGTGCAATACGTGATTACTCTCGACACGGATACACAACTGCCGCGCGACTCAGCACGACAGTTCGTAGGCACGATGGCACATCCGCTGAATCGTGCGCAGTACGACGAACACAAGCAGCGGGTCTGCGAAGGGTACGGCATCCTGCAGCCACGCGTTGCCGTGAGCCTTCCAGGCACGAACCGGTCGCACTATGCGCGACTCTACGGGAGTGAGCCAGGCATCGATCCCTATACGCGCGCCGTATCCGATGTATACCAGGACCTGTTCAGTGAAGGCTCGTTCATCGGCAAGGGGATCTACGAGGTGGACGCGTTCGAACGTGCACTCGCGGGTCGCTGTCCCGAGAACCGGATTCTCAGCCACGATCTTCTAGAAGGGTGCTACGTGCGGGCGGGGCTGTTGAGCGATGTGCAGTTGTACGAGGAGAATCCTTCTTGCTACAGCGTGGACGTGAGCCGGCGGCACCGCTGGATCCGTGGGGATTGGCAGCTTGC
>JANLWV010000432.1:0-4478 GCA_031364765.1 Vicinamibacteria bacterium | reverse complement strand
GTGGCCACGAACTGTTCGAAGTGCTTGTTGTCCAGCACCCGAGGAGGCAGAGAACGTCCAATAGAAGTGATCGCTGCGCGGCGGGTCATAAGGGCAGTGGAGTATATCGACCGCATGTCGATGACCCCCGTCGGTTGCCCGGCTTGGTAGATTGCTCCTTTCGTGAGCCTCATCCCTCCGCCTGAGCGCCTCCGGGCCTTGCCGCGCACTCCGCTTTTTGGCGCCGCGCCGTTCATTCTGCGATTGGCGTTCCGGAATCTGTCCCGCCATCGCCGTCGAACCGTTTGAGCATGGATTCCCTCGACCTCATCGTCTTCGGCTTGTCGGGCGCCCTTACCGGGATGGTCGGAGCGTTGCTGGGTTTAGGCGGAGGTGTTTTTCTAGTCCCCCTGCTGGCCCTCGGTTTTCACCTGGAGCCGCGCACTGCGGTGGCCGCGAGCCTGGTGGCGGTGATCGCGAGTTCCTCAGCCACTACGATGGTCAACATGGGGCGGGGTCTCGTCAACATCCCTCTGGCCTTGACCCTGCTGCTCGCAACATCGATCGGCGGCCTTTTGGGCGGCGCCCTCGCCCAGCACATTTCCACACGCGCTCTTTACGCGATCTTTGCCGCCACCCTTTTCGTGATAGCACTCATCGTGTCTTCGCGGTCAAGAACCCGAAACGTCATCGATGACGCAACTCTGGGGGTCGGATGGCTCGGCGGACGGGTGGTCGAGGGCGGAAAAAGGCTCAGCTACTTGATGAAGCGCCTCCCCCTCGCCATGACGGTGTCTCTGGTGGCGGGAGCGATTTCCGGGCTTTTGGGTGTGGGTGGCGGCGTCATTCAGGTGCCGGTTCTGAATTCGTTCTGCGGCATTCCCATCCGGGTCGCGGCGGCCACTTCGGCCTTCATGATCGGCCCCACTGCGGCCATCTCGGCCTTTCTCTATCTGGGGCGGGGCGATATGGATCCGCTGATCACGGCCGCGATCGCTCTCGGTTCGCTTCCCGGGAGCGCTCTCGGCGCCTGGCTCTCGCGAAAAATGCCGGTGCGATACATCAAGGGCATTCTCGCGACGTCGCTGATTCTGGTGGCGTTGCGGCTTTCCCTGGCCGCCGCCTTCATGTGATCCCTCTCACGCGGCTGACCGGGGCGAACTCTTCAAATTCTGCGTCTGGTAAGGTCGAAGCTCTTCCCTCTCCCCCTTCCCATCGATGACCAGCCCACATTCTCGTCCCAATCTGCGGGCCTTCGCCTCTGGCGGGCGACCGCAGGTGTCTGACCGAAAAACACCGGACGCGCCCAATTCGATTCTCGGTGGCGACACGAAGGAGATGCCCCAGCCGACTTTCCCGAAGATCTTTGGAGCTTACGTGCTCGAGGAGATGCTCTCGCAGGGTGGAATGGCGGAGATTTATCGGGCTCATCGCACCGGGCCTCACAGCTTCCGCAAGACCGTGGTCCTGAAGAAAATCCTGCCCGGACTGGCCAGAAACGAAGATTTCCGGCGCCTCTTCATCGAAGAGGCCAAGACGGTTGCCCTCCTCGATCATCCTCATATCGTCCAGGTTCACGAACTGGGCGAGATCAATGACGACCTCTATATGACCATGGAGTACGTCAACGGTTTCGACCTCAAGACCATGCTTCGAAAAGCGCGGGAAAAGGGTCTGAAGCTACCCCTCGACCTCGCCGTCTACGTGGCCGCGCGGATTGCCAGCGCCCTTGATTTCGCGTTCACTCGGGAGGGGCCCGATGGTCGTCCACTGGAGATCGTTCATCGCGATGTGAGCCCGCCGAACATCCTGATTTCCTTTGCGGGCGCGGTGAAGCTCACCGACTTCGGGATCTCGAGACCTTCGTCGTATGTGGAGGCGCAGAAGCATGCTCCTCAGGGAAAGATCCAGTACATGAGTCCGGAACAGGCGAGCGGAGGGGCGCTGGATGCTCGCTCCGATATCTTTTCGCTGGGTGTGATCCTTTACGAAATGATCGCGGGCCGGCAGCCCATGGCCGGAAACCCGGACATGCCCTCGATGGGTGAAGTACGGAGAGCCGACATTGTTCCGCTCAGATTCATCTCGTCCCGAGTCACGCCCAGACTGGAGAAGGTCGTGATGAATGCGGTGGCGAGCTCTCGCGACGAGCGATATCCGGACACGGGCAAGATGGCGGCCGCCCTCGACCGCGTTCTGCACGAGCGCCCGGCCGTCGGCTCTCCTCAACTCGCCCAGTTCATGCGCATCGTTTTCGACGCGAACTCGAGGGAGACGACGGCCACGTCGTAAGCTAAGGGATGGAGCGGAGGTAGCGTCTTTTGGCCTGGTTCAAACGCGAAGACCAAAAACTTCCGGTAGGCGAACAGGTCAATCGCGTCCCTGAGGGCCTGTGGATCAAGTGCACGGGCTGCCGGGAGATCATTTATCGCAAGGACGTGCTCCAGAACGCGTCCGTTTGTCCCAAGTGCGCGTTCCATTTCCGCATCACCGCCCGGGAACGGCTGGAATTGCTGTTTGACGGCCCCTACGAGGAATTCGACCGAGAACTCGCAAGCGCCGATCCGCTGAAGTTCAAGGACACCAAGGAGTACTCGTCGCGACTTTTGGACGGCGAGGAGAAAACGGGCGGCAAGGACGCGCTGGTGAGCGCCTCCGGGAAGCTCGATCAACGCGATGTCCTGATCTGCGCCATGGAGTATGGCTTCATCGGCGGATCGATGGGTGTCGTGGTGGGAGAAAAGATCACCCGGGCGGCCGAGCGCGCCATGGGCACGAAGGCGCCCTTGATTGTAGTGTCCTGTTCCGGCGGCGCCCGCATGATGGAGGGCGCCTTGTCTCTCATGCAGATGGCCAAGATCTCCGCCGCCCTCGCCCGGCTCGACGACGCGGGGATTCCCTTTATCTCGGTGTTGACCGACCCCACCACCGGCGGGGTCACCGCCTCGTTCGCGATGCTGGGCGACCTGAACATCGCCGAGCCCGGAGCCCTCATCGGTTTCGCCGGTCCAAGGGTCATCGAGCAGACCATCCGTCAGAAGCTTCCTGAAGGCTTCCAGCGCTCCGAATTCCTCCTCACCCATGGAATGATCGACGCGGTGATCGACCGGCGGGAAATGAAGGCGTCTATCGCACGAAGCCTGCGTTTGTTCCTCGACTAGCAGGGTGCTGTTCCCCACCATGGCCGACATCATCGATCTGAACGCGGACGTGGGCGAGAGCTTCGGCGCCTGGGTCATGGGGAACGACACTGGCCTTTTGCCTTACCTGACGTCGGTCAACGTCGCCTGCGGTTTCCACGCCGGCGACCCGCTCACCATGGACCGCACGGTCACGGCCGCGCTGGAGCGAGGCATTCGAATCGGCGCCCACCCGTCGCATCTCGACTTGCGCGGTTTTGGTCGCCGGGAGATTCAGGCCTCGCCGGATGAAGTCGAGGCCGATGTGCTCTACCAGGCGGGCGCCCTGCGCGCGTTCGTGGAGTCTCGAGGCGGACGGCTGTGGCACGTCAAGCCCCACGGCGCGCTGTACAACCAGGCGGCGAGGGATGAGAGCCTCGCCCGGGCCATTGCGCGCGGGGTGCGTCGTCTCGGAGGCGGTGTGACGCTCGTCGGCCTCGCCACCTCCCCGGTCTTTCGCGCCGCCGCCCTCGGCGAAGGTGTTCCGTTTGCGGGCGAAGCGTTCGTCGATCGGGCCTATGAACCGAACGGGACGCTGGTCAAGCGGGGATCCCCGGGGGCCCTCCTCGAAACCGGCGAGGCGGCGGCGCAGCAGGCCGTGGCCATCGCCACAAAGGGCCGGGTGACGGCGCGCGACGGGAGCTCGGTGAGTGTTTCGGCCGAGACGCTCTGTCTGCACGGCGATCATAAGCACGCGGTTGAGATCGCTCGCGCGGTCCGGGGCGCCCTTGAAGCCGCGGGCGTCAAGGTTCAGGCTCTCGGACCGCACGGACCTGCGTAGCCGGGCCATGCGGCCGTTCTATCCGCGGGTTCTGACGGTGGGCGACCGCGCGGTGACGGTAGAGCTTGGGGCCTCGCTCGATCAGGAAACTGTCGGACGTGTCCGGGCGCTCGACGAACGACTGCGCGAGCGGGATCTGCCAGGAGTTCTTGAAGCGGTCCCGACATACGCCGCCTTGATGGTCATTTACGACCGTCGTCGACTCTCCTTCTCCGAACTGAGCGAGACGCTGTTGCAACTCGCGCACGGACTTGAGGCCACTTTCAAATCGGGACGGCTCGTGGAAATCCCGGCGCTCTACGACGGCGAGGACCTCGGAGAGATCGCCGATTCCTGCGGCCTCACCAGAGACGACGTGGTGGAGCTTCATTCGAGTCGCGACTACTCCGTCCTCATGCTCGGTTTCTCTCCCGGCTTCGCCTACATGGGTTTTGTTGACGAGCGCGTTCGAACTACGAGGCGCAAGGCGCCACGCACCAGTGTCCCCAAGGGATCGATCGCGGTGGCGGGCGTTCAGACGGGGATCTATCCGTGTGCCC
>JANLWV010000181.1:0-2009 GCA_031364765.1 Vicinamibacteria bacterium | reverse complement strand
TCGAGCGGTTCGTACATCGCCGCGTTCCAGATGAGCGACGGCCGTGAAGTGTGGCGAAAGCCCCGGCCCGAGGCGATCAGCGGTCACTCGACACCCATCCTCTATCAACCCAAGGGCGCGACGTCACCGCAGATCCTCGCTCCCGGATCGCTGCGCATGGACGCCTACTCGCCGAAGAACGGCGACAGCGTTTGGTGGGTGAACGCCCTGCCCGGCGAGATGAAGTCCGGAGCCGTCCTCGTTGGCGACACGGTTTTCGTGAGCGGTTTCAACACGCCCCAGAACGATCCCGGCGCGCAGGTTCGGGTCCCGCCGTTCGACGAGGTTCTCGCCGCCTCGGACGCGGATAAGAATGGAACGCTCTCGCCCGCGGAAGTGACGGACAAAGAGACGAAGGACATCTTCTTCTTCATCGACCTCAACAGCAACGGCGCGATCGACGCCGCCGAGTGGCGGATGTACATCGCGAACGCAGCCTCGGAAAACGGCCTTCTCGCCTTTAGCACCACCGGGCAAGGCGACATGACGCGGAAGGGCCTGGTCTGGAAGTATCGGCGTTCGGTGCCGCAGCTACCGACGGTCCTCGCCTATCGCGACGTTTTGTACATGATCAACGACGGCGGCGTCCTCACCACGTTCGACCCCGCAACCGGCGCCGTGAAGAAGCAGGGCCGGCTCCGGGGCGCGGTGGACAGCTACTACGCGTCGCCCGTCGCGGCCGACGGCAAGGTCTACATCGCGAGCCGCTCAGGAATCGTGGTCGTCCTCAAGGCGGGAAGCGATCAGGAGATCCTGTCGGTGAACAAACTGGATGAAGAGATCTACGCAACGCCCGCGATTGTCGGGAACCGGATCTACCTGCGCACCGCGAACACGCTTTACTGCTTCGGCATGTAGTGTGCCGGCCGCTACGCCGCCGAGCGAAGTGCGAACAGCCGCGACAGGTTCTGCCTTGAGACATCGTCGGAGGTCTGTAATGGGAAAACTGATCATCCTGATTGAGGTGCTGGCGCTTTCCACCGCGGTGGTTGGGGCCCAGACGCAGCCTTCCAAATCCCGCGCCCGCGAATTGGGGATCAGTTCGCTGATCGGCGGCACGGCCGGCCCGCTCGACGCGATTACCGATGTCGCGGGTGTCGAGGTCGGTCACACCACGCTGATCTCCGGCGAAGGCAAGCTCGTGCGCGGTCAGGGCCCGGTCCGCACGGGCGTCACCATGGTCCACCCGCGCGGCAAGGCCAACCCCGATCCGGTTTTTGGCGCGTGGTTCACGCTCAACGGCAACGGCGAGATGACGGGGACGACCTGGCTCCAAGAAAGCGGCATCCTCGAAGGTCCAGTCGGGATCACGAACACCCACAGTGTCGGCGTAGTGCGCGATGCCATTCTGGAATGGCAGGCCACGCGACCGGGACTCCAGCCCTGGGGACTGCCGGTGGTGGCCGAGACCTACGACGGCGTTCTCAACGACATCAACGGCTTCCACGTGAAGGCGGCCCACGCGGTCTCGGCGCTCGAAGGGGCCAGGGGCGGCCCGGTGGTCGAAGGCAACGTGGGCGGCGGGACCGGCATGGTCTGTCACGGCTTCAAGGGCGGCATCGGCACGGCGTCGCGAGTTCTCGATGCGGCGCGAGGCGGCTACACCGTCGGGGTTCTGGTGCAGTGCAACTTCGGACGGCGGCCGGATCTGCGCGTGGCAGGCGTGCCCGTCGGCCAGGAGATCGCCGATCTGATGCCGTGCATCGGTTCGAGCGATCCCGCGGTCTGGCCGCAGATCCCCCGCTGCATGGCCGGTACGACGCCGGGCGCACAACCGCCCAGCGAGGAATCCGGCTCAATCATTGTCGTAGTAGCCACCGACGCGCCGCTCCTCCCTCATCAGCTGAAGCGCATCGCCACGCGCGTGGCCCTGGGCGTGGGCCGCAGCGGTGGGATGGGCGGTAATGGTTCGGGCGACATCTTCGTCGCGTTCTCGACCGCCAACGCGAAGGCGGGCTCGGCCGAGGCGG
>JANLWV010000144.1:0-2753 GCA_031364765.1 Vicinamibacteria bacterium | reverse complement strand
TGTCTCGCTCCGTGTGTCGCTTCGATCTGTTCCCTCGAGGACTATCGCAAGTCCTGCGCCGACGCCGCGCGGTTTCTCGAAGGCCGAACCGACGAAGTCCTGAAAGACCTCCGCGTGAGCATGACGAAGGCCTCTGAGGAGGAGAGGTTTGAACACGCCGCTACCGTGCGCGACTCCATCCAGGCGCTCGAGCGCATGGATTTGCCTCAGAAGATCACCACCGCCGAGACTGACGAGCGCGACGTTTTCGGAGTCCACGTTGAGGAAGGCCGGGCTTCGCTCCAGGTGTTCTGCGTCCGCGATGGTCGGGTCGCGTCGAGCGAAGGGTTCCTTCTCGACCGGGTGGGCGACGAGACGCGGGTCCTCGAGGAGTCGGTCGCGCGTTTCTACGAGGGCGAGCGTTATACCCCGCGCGAGATCCTGGTGGCCGAGGTCTTCGAAGGCATGGACGCCCTGCAGGCGTGGCTCTCCGAGCGTCGCGGAACTCAGGTCCGGTTCCGCGTGCCGCAGCGTGGTGAGAAGGTTCGGCTGCTCGAGCTCGTCACCGGCAACGCCAAGCTCGCCCATGACCTTGAATGGCGCCACCCGCGAAAGCGTTCACGCGAGGTTCTCGTCTCGCTGATGGACGCGCTCGGCCTGCCCGACGAGCCGCGCCGCATCGAGTGCTTCGACATCTCCAACCTTCAAGGCTCCGACATCGTCGCCTCGATGGTGGTCTTTGAGATGGCGCAGCCCAAGAAGGCGGACTACCGGACGTTCAAGGTCAAGACGGTGGTGGGCGCGCCTGACGACTTCGCCTCCATGCGCGAAGTTGTCGGCCGTCGCTATCGACGGCTCCTTGAAGAGGGCTCGGATCTGCCCGACCTCGTTCTGATCGACGGAGGCCTGGGTCAGCTCGGAGCGGCGGCCGAAGCTCTCGACGAATTGGGGCTCGGCGAACTGCCCCTTGCGAGCCTGGCCAAGCGGGAGGAAATCCTCCACGTTCGTGGCCGTGAGGAGCCGGTGGTTCTCGATCACGCAGCACCGGCGCTGCAACTGATGCAGGCGGTTCGCGACGAGGCACACCGTTTCGCGGTGAAGTTCCACCGCAAACGCCGGGCGAAGCGGACCCTCGCCTCCGAGCTCAACGAAATTCGGGGAGTGGGCCCCAGGGCTCGGTCGAAACTCCTCCGCGCGTTTGGGTCGCTCAAGGGCGTCAAAGCCGCGAGGGAGGCCGATCTCGCCGCTGTGGTGGGGAAGGCTCTGGCCGCTCGGATTGCCGCCCACTCCGGTTCGGAAACCGCATGAATTCTCCGGTTTGTGCAACGAACCTCTGATCCGGACACTAGACTCCTCGCCATAAAGCCGGACACGACCAGGGAGAAAACGAGATCACGACCATGCAGATCAAGAAACTCAACAAGGGCGATGTGCTCTGGTGGCACGGCGAGTTTGCGACCACGATCGCCTTCGTCGACAAGGGCCGGCTGGGGATCAAGACGGAGGAGGGCCTGATCGGCGTGGTCGGTCCGGAGGGCGTCATTGGAGAGAGCGCTCTGCTGGCGGAGGGCGGCGAGGTGCCGAAGCGCCGCGCGGCGGTCATCGCCATCGAAGACTCCTCGGTGACCGAGTACCCGGTCAGCTTCGTTCGCGAAGGCGTGGGCGTCGGCCTTCCTCGAAGAATTCTCAGAACCCTGATCGGCCAGACGATCACCAGCGCCTGCTTTGTCCTCGCCGCTCATCCCGATGTGCCCCTGGTGACCCAGTCGATGAGCGCCCTGATCCGCAGCCTTTCGGATTCGAAGGGGATGGTTGCGGACGTCCGCAACTGGACGGACTTCGCGCCGGACTTCGCCTACCTCTTCGCCCTCCGCGATGCCATCAGCGACCTCCGGGCGCGACTGGTGCCCGCGAAATACTTCGTGGCCCGCAGCGAGGCGTTGCTGCGGGCTTCCGACGTCCTCAAGGGCCTGGTGACCGACCCGGAACTCTCCGAGTTCCTCGACAAGTTCATCGCCGTCGAGAAGGAACGCATCGAAGCGGTGGAATCGGTCTAGTTGAGGTCAAGGGGGCCAAGACACAGACCGTTGTGACGGTCGAATCGCCTGAGTGACAAACGAGCGCCCGCGACTTTGCGGAGGAGCCTTTCATATCGGGGACATCGAAAGGGCGCGTGCTAGGATTCTCCCGCTCTTCGGCCTCGATGCTTGGTGTGCCAGAGGCCCACTTTCGGGCCGTCCTGGGAACGTCGGCCTGATCCGGCTCTAAAGCTCCAAAATAACGATGGGCTGCGCCAACCTTCATGCCTGACTTCGACGCACAAAACCTGGCCCTGGGCCTGACGAACTATCTCGTCCTGCTCTTCTCGCTCTCGTTCCATGAGTCCGCGCACGCCTGGATGGCGCTCAAACTGGGAGACGACACCGCGGCGAGCCTTGGCCGGATCACCCTCAATCCCTTGCCGCACATCGACCCGTTCGGCACCGTCCTGATGCCTCTTCTTCAGATTTTTGCCGGCTTCCCGGTGATCGGGTGGGCTAAACCCACGCCCTATGATCCGCGGAGGTTTCGGCGCGAGATTTCGCTCCGCCAGGGGCACATTTCGGTCGCGGGGGCGGGACCTATCTCGAACCTTCTTCTGGCCCTCGTCTTCGCCCTGGTATTCGCGGTCATCCTTCGGGTGGACGTCCCGGAAGGTCTGAGAGATGGCCTCTATAGCCTGATGAGTATCGGAATCGCCCTGAACGTGGCTCTGGCCGTGTTCAATATTCTTC
>JANLWV010000128.1:0-5354 GCA_031364765.1 Vicinamibacteria bacterium | reverse complement strand
TTGACGACGTTCAGTTCCTGGATCTGCTGATTCAAGGTGGCGAGGGTCGTCTTCAGACCTTCAAGTTCGGTCGCCTTCCCCTGATACCAACCGTAGTAGAAGCCGACGGCGGCCACCACCACGATGACCACGCAGACGATGTACTGCTGGTTCTTGGGGAGTTTTGTGTAAGCGTTCTCGGCCATATCGTTCCTTTGGCCCCCTTACTTTGCTGCCGGTGCGGCGGGCTTGGGCCTTGCGGCTGCGGCCGCGGCGTTGGCCGCGTCTTTCATCGCGACTTCAGGATTTGAGAAGTTCACGGTGAAGGTGAAGGCCACGACTGCGTTCGTGCCCGATGGATTTTCGCGATAGGCATCGAGGTTGGCCTCAGGGAACCAGCACTTGACCCTTTCCGTCGGAGAGCCGGGATCGCATCCGTCGCCGGCGCGCTGAAGGTTATTGAGGAAGTCGGCGATCGAGTTGTTGTTGGACGACTCGACGCTGATCTTGAGCGTCGGACCGGTCTGGGTGATGGCGGTCAGCCACACGAAGTCTGGAAGGGCTTTCGAAATCTCGTCGAGCATCCGGACGGGGCCGCCCTGCTCTGCCTTGAGCCGCTCGATGAGGTTCACCTGGTCCTGGAAGCTCTTCCGCTTGCGCTCGAGTTCTTCCTTCTTGGCCTTCTCGACCTGGAGCTTCGCGACTTCGGCCTTGGCGGCTTCGATGCGGGTATTGGTGTCGGCGATCTCGCTCGTCATCGACATGTAGAAGTAGCCGCATCCGAGGAGAGCGATGCCAAGGCCAGCGAGAAGCGGTAGGTAGGGGCCGGCCGCCGAAAGGCCTCCGCCGCCGCCCGCCGCCGCTCCAGCCGCCGCCCCCTTGGGCTTGCTGGAGGCCGCTCGTTCGGATTCGAGGAGGTTGATTCGAATCATCGGTCGCCTACCTTTCGCACCGCAAGGCCGACAGCAATCGCCGCGGCCGGACCCATCTGATCCACAATGTCTGGACTCACATCCTTGGAAGGGGTCACGGCATTAAAGGGATTGAGGATCTCGACCTGGGTGTCTAGGCGCTCCATCAGCAACTCGCGCAAGCCCTGAAGGCGCGCCGAGCCGCCGGCCAGGTAGACCTGATCGATCTTCTCCTCCTGGGTGGTGGCACGGAAGAAGTCGAAAGTCTTCTGGATCTCGGACACAATATTTTCGGCAGTGCTCTGAAGAACGGGGAAAACGCTGTCTGGAACGGTACCTTCGACCTGCTCGCCGCGCTTCAACGCCTCCGCGCTTTCGTAGGGCAGTCCGAGCTCCTTCTGGAGGGCGTCCGTGGCCAGATTGCCGCCGACCGCGATGTCTCGGTTGAACAGGGAGTTTGAGCCGCGGACGATGATGACGTTCGTGATCGCCGCCCCCAGATTCAGAAGCGCCACCACACGACCGGAATCGACGCCGTAGTTCACCTCGTGACAGTTCTGGAGCGCAAACACATCAACGTCGACGATCCGCGGAGTCTTGCCCGACTGCGTGATCACGGACGTGTAGTCGCTGATCTTGTCCTTCTTGACCGCAACCAGAAGGACATCCATATTCCCGCCCTCGCCCGAGCCTTCGAGGATCTCGTAATCAAGGGAGACATCCTGGATATCGAAGGGAATGTACTGCTCGGCTTCCCAGTGGATGGATTCGCCAAGTTCTTCGGCGCTCATCTGGGGCAGGGAGATCTTCTTGACGATGACCGCATTCCCGGAAACGCTGGTAGCCACGTCGTTCGTCTTGATTTTTAGAGTCGCAAAGAGGCGGTTGATCGCATCGACGATCGCACCGGAGTCCATGATGGCGCCGTCGACGATGGCTTCGGGCGGAAGGACCTCCATGCCCGCTTTCGTGAGCCTGAATTCAGTGCCCGCCTTGCCGACGGGCTGCAACTCAATCAGCTTGACGCACGAAGAACCGATGTCGAGGCCGACGAGGGTCTTTTGCTTCTTGAAAATGTCGAACAAACCCACGGATTCCCCCTTAGACCCTTTGATCTGCGGAGCTGGTTGAGTGAGCGACGAGGACTGGAGGTCGAAAATCGAATTTTGATAGAGACTTTGTCACTCAGTACCTCAAGTAGTTAGTGAAGATAGGCGTACCAAACCTTAGTGTCAACGATAATATTAGTTCAACGATGTTAAATATTCATCAAAGGCTAATAAAATCTTTAAAATCTAAATCGGGTCGCGGCGCTTTCCCGTGCGTGGATTGCGTCGATGAAGCGCACCTGGTGCGGCCTGGTGGTCATGATCAGGCAGTGAGTGCGCATGCCGTCACCAAAAAAACGCACGCCCCGCAGCAGGCTACCATCGGTGACGCCAGCGCAGGCGAAACTAATGTCTTTCCCAGGAGCGAGATCGCGGGTGAAGAACACCCGGTCGAGATCGGCAATACCCATCTTCTCGCAGCGCTCGCGATCCGAGGGCTTGGTCATGACAAGTTTCGCCTGGATCTCACCATTGAGGCACCGCATGGCGGCCGCGGTCAGGACCCCCTCGGGCGCCCCCCCAATTCCCATAACGGCATGGACGCCCGACCCGAGGACAGCCGCCGCGATTCCGGCCGACAGGTCTCCGTCCGAGATGAGCTTGATGCGGGCGCCGGCCGCCCGGATATCAGCGATCAGCTTCTCGTGCCGGGGTCGATCGAGGGCCATGACCACCAGGTCCTTGATGTCTCGCGATAGGCTTCGCGCTATGGCCCGAAGGTTGTCGGCCACCGGGGCGTTGATGTCGACCTTGCCTCTCGAATCCGGCCCCACCACAAGCTTGTCCATGTAGATGTCGGGGGCGTGAAGCAACCCGCCCTTCTCAGCCGCGGCCATGACGGTAATGGCGTTCGGCGACCCGGTGGCGCAAAGGTTCGTTCCTTCGAGAGGGTCGACCGCGATATCAACCGATTCCCCTCCCCGGCCCACTTTCTCCCCAATGTAGAGCATGGGCGCCTCGTCCCGCTCGCCTTCACCGATGACGATGGTGCCGTCGATGTCGACACTCTCAAGCTCCCGCCGCATGGCCTCGACCGCGACGTGATCGGAGTATTTGCGTTCGCCCTGACCCATCGTCTGGGCCGAGGCAATCGCGGCCATTTCGACCACCCGAACGAATTCGAGCGGCAGATCGCTACGGTGCAAAATAACCTCCATTCCCGGGCGGCTTCAGGGCGACCAGGGACACTTACGGCCGGAGGTTACACCTTTCGTTTGTAGGCTGGAAGTTCCACGCGACGGGGCTTGTCCTGGCGGTAGCCGAGGGCGTAATCGGCCTGCATGATCTTGTGGATCTCGCGGGTACCCTCGTAAATGACCGCGGCCTTGCAGTTCCGGTAGAACCTGCCGACCGGGTACTCGTCCGAAAAGCCGTTTCCGCCATGAATCTGGACGGCATCGCCCGCCGCGCGCTCTGAGGCCACGGTGGAAAACCACTTGGCGAGGGAGGTTTCGCGGGTGTTGCGCTTTCCCTCGTTCTTGAGCCAGCCAGCCCGCATCCAGAGCAGCCTGGAGGCGTCATAGTCCGACACCATCTGGGCCAGCATCTCCTTCACCAGCTGATGGCGACCGATCTCCTCGCCGAACGTCTTGCGGGCTCGGGCGTAGGTCAGGGAGGCGTCGAGGCAGGCCCGAACCAGCCCCGTGGCCCCCGCCGCCACCGTGTACCGGCCGTTCTCGAGCGCGAACATCGCCACCTTGAACCCTTCCCCCTCAGCTCCGACACGGTTCTCGAGGGGAACCTCGACATCCTGCATCGAAAAACCCCCGGTATTTCCGGCCAGAATCCCCCACTTCTCGTTGATCGTGTAGGAGCTGAAACCCTTGAACGAACGCTCGACGATGAACGCCGAGAGACCGCTGTGGTCCCGGTTTCTCTTCTTCTCAAGGTCGGTCCAGGCAATGACGAGGAAGTTGTCGGCAATGTCCGCGAGTGAAATCCAGACCTTCTCGCCGTTGAGGAAGTACCGATCACCCTTCAAAACCGCGGTGCTCTGGATCCCAACCGCGTCCGACCCGGCGTTCGGCTCCGTGAGGCCGTAGGTCGCAAGCTTCTCGCCCTTCGCCTGGGGCACGAGGTACTTCTGCTTCTGATGTTCGGTCCCCCAGCACCAGAGGGTCATGGAATTGAGTCCGACGTGGACCGACATGATCACGCGAAGGCTGGTGTCGACGTACTCCAACTCCTCACAGGCGAGGCCCAGGGAGATGTAGTCCATACCCGCGCCGCCGTACTCTTCCGGGATGCAGATCCCCATAAGCTGCAGGTCAGCCATGCCCTTCAGGAACGACTTGTCGAACCGATGCTCCCGGTCGAGGTCGTGGATTTTCGGGGCCACCGCCGAAGCGGCCCAGTCCCGGACCATTTTTTCGGCGGCCACGTGCTCATCGGCCAGGTCAAAATCGATCATGCCGCGAATTTTAGCTTTAGGTCAGCCCAGCCACTCCCCATCGTAGACAATCTCCACGGCGCCGCGCTGAAGCAGCGGAGCGTCCTCGGCCGGCCACGACTCCCAGAGATCCCCGCCGGCGCAATGGACGGTCACTTCTCGATCGGTTCGCTCGTTCAGCACCGAGGCCACGAGGGCGCTTGCCGAGCCGGTTCCTGAGGCCAGCGTCACCCCGACACCGCGTTCCCAGAATCGGACCCGCAATTCGCGTTGGGAGAGGACGGTGATGAACTCCACGTTGGTCCGATTGGGGAAAAGGGTGTGGTTCTCGATCTTCGGTCCGAGCCGAAGCATGCGGGATTCGGCCTCTTCCTCGGGCACGAACACTGCGGTGTGCGGATTCCCCATCGAGCAGCACGTGACGCGCACCACCTCCCCATCCACATTCAATTCGTGATCAACAACGCGACCTTCTGATCCGAGGGCAACGGGTACGCTCGCCGCCCTGAGCCCGGGAACGCCGAGGTTGGTATCCACCACGAATTGCTGAGGCCCGGTTTGCTCCACGACCACCGGACGCGGGCCGGGAGGCGGAAGGACGGTGTGGACTTTGGGGAGAAGGCCTCGGGAAAAGGCGTACGCCGCGACGCAACGCACTCCGTTGCCGGAGATCTCGCCATGCGTCCCATCGGGGTTGAGCAGCTTCATCCGGGCGATGTGGCTCTTCGCGTCCACGCCCACGATGAGAATGCCGTCGCCGCCGATGCCCCGGTTTCGGTCGCAGAGGCGGATGGCCCACTTCGACCACTCGAACGGGACATCCCCCTCCGACACGATGATGAAATCGTTGCCGATCCCGTGCGCCTTGGTGAATCTCACTGGTGACCTGGGTCAGAGGAATAGGAAGCGCCCGAACGCCGAGGCGCCCCGATCGCAAGCTTCCCCTTGGGGAAGGGCAAGCCTGGC
>JANLWV010000124.1:0-2822 GCA_031364765.1 Vicinamibacteria bacterium | reverse complement strand
CATTGCGGCTCAGGGCCTGACGAAAGGGTGCGATCGCCTCGGCGGGGTGGCCCAGTTCGAGGAGCACTTCCCCGAGCAGTTCGGGCGCCGGCTTGATCGGCGCGGGCAGGCCCAGCGGCGGGGGCAGCTTCAGTTCGGCTTGCGTGGCGGTCTTGAGAATCTCGACCGCCTGTTCGCGCCGGCCGGCCGCGAGTTCAATGAGGGCCGCCACTTCCCGTTCCATGATGGCGATCGCCGGCCGGAGATCGCCTTCTTGCTCCGATTGCGCGCGCGTCGCCAGCCCCTGGCGCGCCAGTTCCGCAAGAGGGGCGTTGCCTGAACGCGCCGCACTGACGCCAATGGCGAATAGCTCATTGACATTGCCGAAGTCGCGCTCGTTGGCCAGAACGTCCCAGCGGCGTGTTTCGATCACATAGCGTGCGCGCATCGACGACAGGTCGCTCAGGAGCGTCAAGTCCCCACTCGCCTTCACTGAGGGAGTGAGTTCTGCCATCGTCTGCCACGCCTCGTCATATCGCCCGAGTTGCAGCAGCTCGTACTGGAGCCACGACAGGGCGTGATAACTGCGCATCGCCGGCGACAGGCCCTTGGCCTTCACCCAGGCGTCGGACGCGGCGAAGGCCGCGCGGTCTGCCGCGGCCGCATCCTCCCACATTCCGAGCTGTACGAAGATGTGGGCCGGCATGTGGAGCGCGTGTGACGATTCGGGCGCGGCTCTCGCGTACCTGCGCGCGGCGGGAAGGGCGAGCCTGGCGTGGTCGGGGTCATCGTAGTTGTGGATCGAGTAGTGGAGCGCCCCCGGATGGTCGGGATTGCCCTTCAGGACCTTTTCCAGAATTGTCGCCACCCTGCCCTGGGTCTCACTTCCCACGAGCGCGTGCTGATGAACCTCCTCGTTCGCCTCGGAGTAGAGCGCCGGGCTTCGCAGCGCGGTCGCGAGAAGGGCCAGGGCGTAGAAACACGCCATCTCATGATCGTCCGGATAGCGCAGGTAGAGCCGCTCCATGGCCTTCGCGTACGCGAGATCGCGAGCCATCTTGTCGCCGGATCCGAACAACGCCTCGATGGCCGTTAAAAAGCCCTTCTCCTTCTCGGACCCGGCCTTAGCCGCGCGCGCCTCCTTGGTGGGACCCAGGCGCTCAAGAATCTTCCGCGCGGCTTCGGGGTCCTGGTTGAGCCATAGCGTCTGGTTATAGGCCATGGCCTGTCCCCAGTACGCCATGGCGAACTCGGGATCGATGCCCTGAGCCTTCTGGAACTCGAGCACAGCTTCTTCGTAGGCGAAGTTGTGAAGCGCCGCCACTCCCCGAAGGAATGGCGTTTGAGCCTGGGAGGCTCCCGATGTCTTAAAGCTGAGCCGGCCGAGGCCCCCGGTGTCGGTTTGAGGAGGGGCGGGAGCAAGGCCGAGCGCCAGGACTCCGAGGACGGTCAGGCTCTTCCAGCCGGGCACCTTAGACCTCGTCCACCCGGACCCCACGAATGTAGTAATAGAGATCGAGACGTCGAGTGGGGATTGACCGGTCGCCCACGCGCAGGAGAATCTGGTAGTACCCGGGGGTTCGTGGACTCCAATCGTAAGACCACAGACTCCAGGTGTCGTTGGTGGTCGGCCCTGGACACACCTCCACCGTCACGTAGCGGTCGTCCGGACTGAATCCGATCTGCAGAGTGTCGGTGATCCGATCGCCTCCCCACACGATCCCCACCACGCGATAGCGGATCGACCCATTCACCAGCCACTTTTCCACTCGCACCGGCATGGCGGCCTGGTCAATGCTCGCGGGCTTGAAGTCGCTCGCCCGCTCCGGGATCCCGTCCTGGTGCGTGCGCCTCGCGAACTCGCGCATGTGCGGGGTCGAAGCTGCGGTCTCGTCGACGAACTCGATATCGGTGACCCACTTGATGCTGGCGCAGCCGTACCAGTGAGGCACGAGCAGGCGCACGGGCGCGCCGTGCACACTGGTAAGAGGCGCCCCGTTCATTTCGGTGGCCAGGAACGGCCGCCAGCGCTCGATCTGGCCCAGCGAGAAGATCCAACTCGCGCCCGGGAGCGACGAGCGCGAGCGGCCGGGTTGAGCGTCCATCCCCGAAACGAGCACGCGGGTGGCCGAGGGCAGCGGGTGCGCCCGCTCGAGCAAGAGGTTCAGGGGGATGCCGGCCCAGCTCGCAGCGCTCATCAGACCGAAGTTGGCGGGGTTGTTGTTGCCGGCGCACTCCATCAAGTGGACGCCCATCGGGGCCACGAGTGACCGGAGCGAATCCAGGCTGAGATCGAGAGCGGTCCGGACCAGGCCATGCTGCCTGATCGTCCACGGCGCGCGTGCGTCGAGACCTGTGGGGACGCTGGTGCGCACGAAGAAGCGGTCGCTCGGGGTCAGCAGTGTGTCCGGAGTCAGGGTCGATAAATCTGTCGCGAGTCTGGCGTCCAGCCCTTCGCCGAGCATGGTCCCGAGCGGGTGGTCGATGGCGCCTCGTCCCGACAGCGGAAGAGTGCCGAGGAGGCGCCCGCCTTGGAACGGATCGGGACACCGCGGCGCGCTGAAGATGGTCGTCGCGGGAAACACGAACTCGGGCCAGCCCGTGAGCGATCCGCCGCCGCCGGCCAGGGTGGCGCCGAGGAACCCCCGGCGGGTGACTGCTGGGCGCTTGGGACCTGACCTCGCCCGCTTGGTTTGCTGCAAGCCCACGAGACGGATCCTAGCCTAGCGCACCGCCAGACCTTGGGTGCATTGTGACCCAAACGAAAACGGGCGGCCCCCGAAAGGGCCGCCCAGTGAGAGTTCGGACGAATGCCCGGTTCACCCGGGCACGGGTTAGAACCC
>JANLWV010000119.1:0-2082 GCA_031364765.1 Vicinamibacteria bacterium | reverse complement strand
CCGAATCCGTTATGCCCTGCCCGCGGGCCTTCCGGGCGACCTGCTTGCGTCATCGTTCGTGAGGAAGAAACTGGACGCCATCTTTGGCTACCGACACCGGGTTCTGGCCAGGGACCTGGCCACGCATGCGCGCGGACCACGCGTTCCGCTGCGTATTCTGGTGACGGGCTCGACTGGTCTCGTAGGACGCACCCTGGTCGCGTTTTTCGAGAGCGGAGGGCATGAAGTTCACCGCCTCACCCGAAGTACCCCGTGGCACCCGCGCGAGATTGAGTTCGATCCCGAGAAGGGAGCCGCGCATCCCTCCGAGATGGAGGCTTTCGACGCGGTGATTCACCTCGCCGGCGATCCGATCGCCAAGGGTCGTTGGACGCCGGCCAAGCGGCGCCGGATACGGGATTCGCGGGTGCCGTTCACGTTGAGGCTCGCCGGGACGCTGGGCGCTCTCCAGAAACCACCCCGAGTCTTCATCTCCGCCTCGGCCACCGGTTACTACGGAGATCGCGGCGATCGGGTTCTTCGTGAGTCGGATCCCGCAGGTGAGGGGTTCCTTCCCGAGGTCTGCCTCGAGTGGGAGGGAGCGACGGAACCTGCGTCTCGGGCTGGAATTCGCGTGGTCCACCTCAGAACCGGACTGGTTCTCACTCCGAACGGCGGCGCTCTTGAGCCCATGCTTCTGCCGTTCCGTCTCGGGCTTGGGGGGCCGCTCGGAAACGGGCGTCAGTGGTGGAGCTTCATCGCTATAGACGATCTGTTGTATCTCATTCACCATATCCTGATGAACGACAAGGTTCGCGGCCCAGTGAACGCGACATCTCCGACGCCGGTGACGAATGCGGAATTCACGAGGATTCTCGGCCGCGTCCTCAACCGGCCCGCTCTTTTTCCGGTACCCGGGTTCGTGCTGGAACTGGCGCTGGGCGCCATGACGGAGCCGCTGCTTCTCGCGAGCGCCCGCGTCAATCCCGAAAAACTGCTCGACTCGGGGTTCGAGTTCTCGTACCCCTCCCTCGAAACCGCCCTGCGACACGTCCTGGGGCGCTGGTGAGAACGAGGGCGCGAACTCTCCCCCCCATTGGTAACCTAAGCAGCCCGTGGTGAAACTCAGCTGGCATTCGACGAACGCTGCATCCCGCCTGGCGGCGTTGCTCGTCGCCCAAATATTCCCGATATTAGGGCTCCTCTCGTCTTGCCATCCGGGCGCATTCGTCTCGGTGCCGCAGCCGAGTTTCACCACGGACTGCTAGACATGGCCACGCCCCGCGTTTATCGGATCACTTTCATGAGCCAGGGTCGTGTTTACGAGCTTTACGCGAAGAGCGTGGGTTCGGCCGACCTGTTTGGTTTCGTCGAAGTCGCTCATCTGCTTTGGAGCCAGAAATCCTCGGTCGTCATCGACCCGTCCGAAGACAGCCTCAAGCATGAGTTTGCCGGGGTCAAGAGGTTCTTTGTGCCCATGCACTCGGTGATTCGAATCGACGAGGTGGATCACGAGGGCACCTCAAAGATCTTGAGCACGGTGGGTCAAGGAGGGACGGTGTCGCCGTTCCCGGTGTTCATCCCGCCGGGCGGCGATAAGAAACACTGACGGGACCAGGAACGTTTTTCCCCGGCTGGGCCGCGACAAGACGCTGCTGGAGATAAAGGGCGCGTTTCACGCCCTCCCGATCGAGCCCGAAGGCGACCAGATGGGAGGCCAGATCGGGGATTGGCTCAAGGCCCGCACGGGGCGCTCGCCCATCCTCGCTTGACTCGCTGTATCGGACAAGAGTAGACAAGCTGCGCTAAGGTTTTCCATTCCCTCAAGATGAGTTCCACCCACCTTCCCCTCACCGGTCGGCTGATCGAGGATCGACGCCTCGACGACGAGCTCATGGCCCAGCTGGCCAAAGGATCGGAGGCGGCGCTCGAGTCGCTGGTGCTTCGTCACCGCGATCGATTGGTGCAGCTCAGCGCGCGGTTGACCAGCGATCGAGGCCAGGCCGAGGACATCGCCCAGGAGACGTTCGTTCGGCTGGTCGACCACGCCCGAGACTACGAAGGCCGGGGCCAGTTCACCTCCTGGCTCTACACGATTGCGCG
>JANLWV010000089.1:0-2489 GCA_031364765.1 Vicinamibacteria bacterium | reverse complement strand
AGGGCGCGCTCGAACCCGTCGGTGTCTTTCCGGGCGGCTCGCGTCCGCAAGTCGGCGATCTGGGCCTGCATCACCCGCTCCACCACGGACCGACCGCGAGCGGCGATCGCGGCCTTCACCGCCGGTCTTTCCAGAAGCCTTGCGACCTGGGGAATGCGACGGCGGAGATCCTCGGGCGGCGTCATGGGCGAGCAGGCATCTTAGGGTCGGCCGGTGGATTGCCGGGCGGGCGGCCGACCTAGTTGATGAGTTCGTAGACGATGTCGATGTCAACCTCGGACCGGTCGTCATTCACGAAACGCACGACCTCGCGAAGACGGTCGTTCAGTTCGGCGGCCCGGAGCTCCAGGCGCTCCCTTTGATTCGGTCCAAAACCGCGCAGGTGAACGACGACATACCTGGCGCCCGCCTCCTTCAGAACCGCCAGAGCCAATGCCTCGGGAAACGAAGATGCCACGGCGCGGAAGCGTTGGATGAGCGGTGTCTCGGCTCCGGCGAAACCGTTAACCAGGGGCTGCCAGTGCGTGGTGGACCAGACCATGTAGATGCTGTCGTGAAAAGCGGGACGCGCATAGTCGGAGGCGAGACGCGCCGGGAGTTCGGCCACGATGGTTCCGCGGCGTTGCTCCTTCAGCCACTGATAGACCCGCGGCGCGCTTTGCCGCGAGTCGATGACGCTGCTCCACGAAGGCGTGGGAATGGGCGCGATGCGCGCCTCGGCCAGGAAGAGGACCAGGGCGATCGCCGAGGGGAAGGTGGATCGCCGCCATGAACTGAGGGCAAGACCCGATAGCAGAGCGAGGGCGAAAGCGAGGAAGATCCCCGCGCGGCCGGTGGCCCGGAGGTTGGAGAAGACGGACGCATAGTCGCGGAGGAGAGCGAACGGTCCGGGCGAGAGCGAAGCGCCGCGAAAACGGATCTCCGGACCGAGGGCAAGAAGGGAGGCGGTCACACCGAGGGCCACCAGAACCACCAAAAAACGGCGAGGGCCCGCCTCAAGGTGACGCCTCGCGCGGAGGATGGCCATCGCGGAAAGTGCTATGACCACGAGGCCCGGGAAGAGATTGCTCGAATCGCCCCGGAAAGTTTCGGTCAGTCCCCCCCACACCTTGTTCCACCGGTTGGCGGCGAGGAAGGTCTCCAAAGACGCCGCGTACTTCAGGGTTTCGGAGGTGGACCGCGCGAAACGCAGCGGCTCGAGCGCCTGGGTGGTGACCGCGTAGAGCGGATACAGGAAGAGAGCCGCGACGCCGATGGTCAGCCCGCCCTTCGCCAGAATCCCTTTGACCTGCGGTCCGAACAGAAACGGGATCAGGGAAAGGGGCAG
Organism: Vicinamibacteria bacterium; assembly: GCA_031364765.1. Taxonomy (GTDB): domain Bacteria; phylum Acidobacteriota; class Vicinamibacteria; order Fen-336; family JAGNNV01; genus JAGNNV01. Next base: position 1,162 of record JANLWV010000089.1, on the reverse strand, counting down.
GAGGACGGCGAAGAAGAGACCGTGATAGCCGCAGGCGAGAAATGACAGAGCGAAGAAGAGGCCGGTCCGGATCGCATCTCCCGCATTGGGTGCTAAACAGAAACGTCGCGCGAATAGATAGACGAGGGGAATCCACTGCGTCCCCAGCGTCGACAGGTGCGCCACCTGGTCGACTCGAATGGGAGAGAAGGCGAAGAAGGCGCCGGTGGCGAGCGCCGCCTTGTTATCGAGGCCGATATCCCGGGCGAGACGCCAGGTGAACAAACCGGTGAGTACCCAGGTCAGCAGACGCGCGAGATTGAAGAGAAAAACGGCATCGCTGGTGAACCAGGAAAGCGGGAGCACGAGAAGCCCGGTACCCAGAACCGGCTCGTCCATGAAGAAGGTGAAGCGGCTCGGCGCATAGAAATTGCCGTGAGGCAGCGAGCGGGGGTCGGTCTGGAGCGTATGCAGTTGCCAGCCAATCGCCCAGGTGAAGTAAGCAGAGTCGCCGGCGTCGATGATGTTGACGCGCGAAGCGAACGGCCAGGTCATGGCCACGGTCAACAGGGTGAACAGCGCGAAGGCCGCACCCCACTCTTTGGCGCTCGGTCGAGTCAACAGCCCGAGCGTAGCAAATAGCGGCTCAGGCCCCCGTCTTGACCTCCTGGCCCTTCATCTTCTCGTAGGCCCGAACGAGTAAGAAAACCACGGAAGCGATGACCAGGAAGTCGAAGGCGCTCTGAATGAAGTTCCCGTATCCGAAGCTGGACTCGCCCACTTTGAAAACCATGTCTTTGAAGCTCACGCCCCCCATGACCACGCCCACCAGCGGCATCACCATGTCCTGCACCAGCGAGGTCACGATCTTTCCGAAGGCCGTCGCCATCACGACGGCCACCGCAAGCTCGACGACGTTGCCGCGTTGAAGAAACGTCTTGAAATCATTCATCATGTTGTTTGGCCCTCCAGGCCAGCAACCCGAGACTAGTGGCTGGCCGACAAAGAATCAAAGGCCAACTCTGTAGACTCCCGTCGTGACCCGCGCCACCCCGATCGCCCTCGTCACGGGCTTCCCAGGCTTCATCGGTGAGAGGCTCCTCCCGAGACTCCTCGAACTCCACCCTAAGACTCAGTTTCTCTGCCTCGTTCAGCCGCGGTTCAAGGAACAGGCGCAGACCGC
>JANLWV010000080.1:0-7972 GCA_031364765.1 Vicinamibacteria bacterium | reverse complement strand
CCCGCCGGAGCGAACGGGGGTGTTTTGGAGGGCTCCGCTGCGCGGACCCCTCCAACGCAAAGTCGCTCGCTACCGCTCGCTCGTTTGTGGGGGGCCGAGCAGGAGGTCCGTGCTGAGTTTGCGGCCTCACTCCGAGCCAAGCGAAGGCCGGATTCACTCCGGCCGAAGCGAACGGGGGTGTGGGGGGCTGAGCAGGAGGTCCGTGCTGAGTTTGCGGCCCCCCACCTAAAAGATGGTAGCGCTACGGGGATTCGAACCCCGGTTTGATGGCTGAGAACCAACCGTCCTGACCCCTAGACGATAGCGCCACGCTTCAAAGGGACGGGGATTCTATCAGTCGTCCCCGAAGCTTGGTTCAGCGGCCGAGGGTCTCGATGGCTGCGTAAGCGAGCGTCCGGAACTTGTTCTGAAGGTCGAGGCCGCCGTTTGGGACCAGTTGGGAAAAATACAGGCCCAGCATGTCCTCTTGCGGGTCGACCCAGTAGTTCGAGTAATAAGCACTCCCCCAGCCGAAAGCGCCTTCGGAACCATACCGTGCCGCCCGGCCGAGATGCTCGACCACTTCGAAGCCGAGGCCGAATCCGGTGCGGCCTTCGTTGTACATGCTGCCGACAACGTTCGACGTCATCAGGACGACCGTCTTGGGCGCGAGGATGCGAACGCCATCGAGGGCGCCGCCGCCCGCGAGCATGCGGACCAGCCGCGAGTAGTCGGACGCGGTGGAGAGAAGGCCGGCGCCGCCTCCGAAGCACTGTCGCGGGCCATCGACGTAAGCGCCCTGGCCCATTCCCGCTTCGGGGGCTCGCACGATGAGGCCGTCCTCCAAGGCCGAATAGACGGTGGCCAGGCGGTCGCGCTTCTCCACCGGCAGAAAGAACGACGTGTCGGGCATTTTGAGCGGCTCGAAGATCCGCTCCTTGAAAAACAAATCGAGCGGTTTGCCCGAGGCCTTCTCCACCACGGCTCCGAGGATGTCCGTGTTGTAACCGTACACGTACGCTTCGCCTGGTTGAGCGTCGAAAGGAAGGGCGGCCATGCGCTCCACCAGACTCGCGATCGGCTCGGCGCGATCGGCGAGATACCAGTCCTGAATGCCCGCGGCTTTCCACAATGCGGCGCCGGGGCCGCGGCCGTAGGAGATACCCGCGGTATGAGTCAGAAGATCGCGGATGTTGATCTCGCGTTTGGCGGGTACGATCGTCACCGGCGAGTCCGACCCAGCCCCAAGGGGCGGCCTCAGCGCGACTGTCGTCTTCTTGAAGGCCGGGAAGTAGCGTGACACCGGCGTCTCCAGACTCAGCAGGCCGTCTTCGATCAGGATCATCGCGGCCACACTCGTGACCGCCTTGCTCATCGAGGCAACGCGGAAGATGGTGTCTTTCCGCATCGGAACCTTGCGCTCGATATCGGCGAGGCCGGTAGCCTCGAACTGAACCAGGGCGCCGCGACGCATCAGGAAGGTGACGGTTCCCGCCACGCGTCCTTCCGCGACATAGCGCTGCATCGTCTTCGAGATGCGATCGAGGCGTTCGGGGGAGAGGCCCGCCGATTGAGGCGAGGTAACGACAAGACCGGACGCCGCAGGCCGGGCTTTTTTCGGGCCTTCCTTCGCGAGGGCGTCAGCTCCGCTGAGGAACAGGACCAGGCCGGCGAGCGCCGGCATTGCGACCGTCGTGAGCTTCTTCATGGAAGGGTCTCCTCGGGCAAGGAACGCGTTGTGACCATGCCATGGCGCACGCCCGTACGCAACAGTCGCCGGCACGGTTCGCCAACGAAATGCCGCCCTCCGCTCTGGAAACCGGGCAACAGGGTAATCTCCACGGAACCCTTCTTGAGGAAACCCACAAAGAAATGACTTACATCACCGGATTCTTCTCGGAGCTCCGGCTCCTGTTGGAAAAGATCGTGGGCTTGCCCGGAAAGGCGCTGCAAGGAGACCCGGTCGCCTGGCTCCTCCTGGTCCTTGGCCTTTTCTCGCTCTTCTTTGTCGTCATGGTGTTTCGAGGCAGCAAGGCCAAGCAGGCCGAAGGGTCTCCCGGCCCGCTCAACCTCGCCATCGGTTTCGTCGCCAACTTCCTCGACACCCTGGGTATCGGCTCGTATGCGACCACCACCGCGATGTTCAAGGCCTGGAAGCTGGTCAAGGACGAGTGGATTCCGGGAACCCTCAACGTGGGCCACACCATCCCGACCATCGCCCAGGGTTTCACCTTCATCGGCGCGGTGGCCGTGGATCCCACCACGCTGGTCCTGATGATCGCCGCTTCAGTCGCGGGAGCGGTGTGGGGCGCGCGATACGTGGCCACGTGGCCGCGGCGAAATATCCAGCTCGGTATGGGCACCGCCCTGGTCATCGGGTCGTTCCTCTATGTGGGCAAGAACCTCGGGTACATCAGCAGCAAAGGCGAGGCGATCGGCGTTGCGGGCGGCTTGCTCGTGCTCGCAATCGTCGGCAATCTCTTCCTCGGCGCGCTGATGACCATCGGCGTCGGCCTCTACGCTCCCTGCATGCTTCTCATCTCATTCATCGGTATGAATGAGAAGGCTGCGTTCCCGATCATGATGGGATCGTGCGCGTTCCTGATGACCGGCGCCACGAAGCCTTTCGTCGACGCGGGTTCCTACAGCTTCAAGGCCGCGCTGGGACTCGCCATCGGCGGCCTGCCCGCAGTGCTCATTGCCGCGTTAGTCGTGAAGTCTTTAGACCTTGTAACGCTCCGTTGGGGTGTCGCCGCGGTGGTGCTCTACACCGGCATCGCGATGCTGAACTCGGCGATGACGGAAGCAAAGAAGCCAAATCCCGCAGTCAAGGCCTGAAACCAAGGGGGCCTCCCTACGCGTTGACTCTGCGCAACGCCCTTCGCATTGGCGCCGTCGCCAGGTCCCAGCCGAAGCGTGGCAGCGTCATCACGAGGCGCTTCTTTAGCGACATGTAGTCCTGCTTCCCGAGAACCAGATCCACCAGCACACGGGACAGGGCGGGCGAACGGTCTGCGTAGTCGAGCATCCGGTCGGTGAAGCCTTCGGCGAAGAAGCGCTTCGACAAGCGCGCCGCGCGCATGAGGTCGTGTCCGAACTCGTCCATCGCCCGCTCCGCGTACTTCAAGGGCGACCCTCCGCTCATCACCACCTCGGCCAGCAGCTGTCCCGATCGAAGCGCGTAGAAGATCCCCTCGCCGGTGATGGGATCCGCAATCGCCGCGGCATCGCCCAGAAGCGCCCACTTCTCTCCCGCCATCTCAAGGAGCGAAGCACCGTCCTCGCCGGCCGAGGGAATCGTGTGCGCGTAGTACGGCGTGTTCTCCTCGCGCGCGAGGGCGGGAAATGCCCGAGACACCTCGCGCTCAAGCAGGGCCAGCAGGTCGCGAGTTGGAGGATTCCCGAGAGGAGCGCCAATGCCTACGCCCACATGGCCGGCGCGCGGGAAGAGCCAGAGGTAACCCTCGACCCCCGGGAGGAAACGCACCACCATCTCCGAATCGCCGCGGGCGTACCAGCCGCAGGCCATCCACCGTTGCTCCTTCGGCGTAGCGCTCAGGAAGGTTCGACGCACCAGTGAGTTGGCTCCGTCCGCACCTACGACCAGATCGTATGTCTCCTCGAGACCCCCAAGCGTCTTCACCCGGCCCGTCGCATCCACCTTGATGACCCGATCGTTGAAGTGCCGGGCGCCCGCGTCCACCGCTCGTCGAAGCAACCAGGCGTCGAACTCCGATCGCGCCACCATGCCCACCGGTTCACCGAGGTCGAGGTCGATCATCAGACCCTGGGCGGCGCCGAATCGGCACGTGTGGACCCGGCGTGCGGGGAGGGGATCGTGATCCGTGCCCGCGGGCAGAAGGGCGAGGCTCTTTCCGGTCAGACCGCCGCCACAGGGCTTCTCGCGCGGATGCGACGGATCGAAGATCGAGACCTGAGCGCCCTTCTTCGCAAACTCGAGACCCGCGGTCGACCCCGAAGGTCCAGCGCCCACGATGCAGACCTTCACGGCGACGCGCGGATCTCGGCCGCGGTCACGCTCGAGGTGCCGAGTTTCCCTACCGCAATTCCCGCGGCCAGGTTCGACAGCACCATCGCCTCATGAGGCAAAGCCCCGGCCACCAGGGCCAGGGCCAGTGTCGCGATGGCCGTATCTCCCGCGCCGGTCACGTCAAAGACCTCGCGCGCGGTCGAACTCACGTGCCAGTAGGAGAACCTCGAACCGACGCGCAGCCCGAGCGACATACCCTCCTCGCCGCGCGTGACCAGAGCGCCCTGGGTGCCGGCAAGCCGCGCCACTCGAAACACGGCTCGTTCCGCATCCCCGTCGGTCCTGATGGTGATGCCGCTGATCTCCTCGGCTTCCTTCTGATTGGGCGTGACCAGAAAGGCGCCCTTGAAGAAGCCGATGTTGTGGACCTTGGGATCCACCAGGACGCGAACCCCGCGACGACGAGCGAGCGCGATCAACGCGCGCATGAAGGCCCTGGTCACCACCCCCTTCTGATAATCGGAGACGATGAGCGCCGAACCCTTCCGGAGAACGTGCGAACTCTGAGCCAGGAGCTTCGCCGCAACCAAGGCCTCAATCGGACCTGTGACCTCGCGATCCGTGCGTACCATCTGCTGATGCTGGGCCATGATTCGCGTTTTCACGGTGGTCGGGCGGCCGGCGAGCGACACCAGACGCGCGTCGACGCCGCACTCGCGCGCCGCCCGAGTGAGTCGCATGCCGGCAAGGTCGTCGCCCACCACGCCGATCAGGGCCACGTTTCCGCCCAGCGACTTCACATTGAGCGCGACGTTCGCAGCGCCCCCGAGGCGCTCGGTCTCCTGGGTCACCCGCACCACCGGCACCGGCGCTTCTGGAGAAATCCGCGTCACCTGCCCGAACACGAACATGTCCAGCATGGCGTCGCCCACCACCACGATCCGGCCGCCTTTGAGCGAACCGAGAATCGTTTCGATCCTGGCCCTCGGAAGCAAGGTCTTCACTGCTCGAGAACCAGCTCTGCGCCCGCCCCCACCGGGCGAGAGGCGCCGTTTCGAGATTCGACGGGATCCGGTTCCTTCAGATGGGAACGCGTCGAAAACGGAAGAGCGCTCAGGAGAAGAATCAGCATCAGTATCTCGGAATCGCCGAGGGTGTATTCAAACATTCCGGAGGTCAGGGTGGCGGCGAGGGTGGCGAGAACCAGCGGTCCATAGCGCGAGGAAGCGCGCACGCGCCACGCCTCTCTCCCGAGCAGGAAAAGGATCCAGCCCAGGAAGACCAGGCACGGCAGTCCGCGTTCGGCGGCGATCTGGATGAAGTTATTGTGAAGATGCGGCGCGTTCGGATTCGGAGCGCCTTGCCAACGGAACCTTGGATAGACGTCGAGAATCATCCCGGTACCTTGGCCGAAGAGGGGCTTGTCCATGATCATGTCGAGGCCGGCCTGCCACATGTAGTAACGATCGCGGCTGCTCGCGTCCGTGACGGTCAGGCGGTCGAGAATGGTCCGCGGCGACAGGAGGAGCAAAAGACCGAGAAGGCCGGGGAGGAAGAGGAGCAACCGCGGCTTCTTCATCCAGGCGAGAACCGCGAGTCCGGCCACCACGCCGATCCAGGCGCTGCGCGTGCGCGAGAGCAACAAGGCGAGGCCTCCGATGGGCGCCATCACCAGCGCGAGTGTTGTCGACAGCGACGCGTCGGGCCAGACCCGTCCTTGCCACGCCCGTCGCGCCGCAATGAGGGACACCCCCAGGATGGCGAGGCGTTCCACTTCGGTCGGCATGAGGCCGGCGCGGTGCGCGACCATCACGACAAACGCCACGCCCATCAGGAGCGCACACAGACCGAGAGAGCGGCGAGAGACCGGGAAAGGCCGGGTCAGGGCCAGAAGCCGCTCGGCCGCGATGACGAGCAGAATTGCGATCACGCCCGAGGCGGTCATGTAGTGCCCGTGGAACGACCGGGGCCGGGTGTCCATGGTGTCGAAGCCCAGGAACGCATACTGGAGGACGGCCAGAGTGGCGAGGGCCAGGCCGCCCATCAGCATGGCGTCGATCAACAGTTCACGGCACTCCTCGCTGCGCAGCGCCTCGGCGGCGAAGTACAGGAGCAGAAAAAGAACCAGCTTCTTGGCGCTCTCGTGGGCGGCGATCGGCGAAGGCGCGAACGCGGCGGAGAGGAACGTCCAGATCGCGAAGGCTCCGACCGCGGCGTCGATGGGAAGGCCGAAGCCGCGAGTCTCCCGCCGAATCGTGCGGGCCACATGAACGACCCCGATAAGGGCGAGCCCCACCTGGGCCGCAAAAACCGAGACGGTGGCGGAGGCGGCGGTGGCGGCGAGAAGCGCCACCTGCGCCCGGAGGAGAGGCGCCATGGATCAGGTGGTGGGCTGGTTTGGAATGACGAGCCAGAGAATCAGATAAACCAGGATGCCGGGAAAGGCCGCGGAAAGAACGGAGAGCAGTACGTAGAGGATTCGAACACGTGTGGGCGTCCAGCCGAGAGCCACCGCCAGGCCGGCGCAGACCCCGCCGATCATCCCGTTCCGGGCGCGATAGATCTTCATGGCGAATCCGTCCCCGATCCCTACTTCGCGAGCCCGAGCGTCGACTGGCCCGTGTAGAAGACGCCGGCGACACACGCAATCATGAAGGTCGCGAGAGCCCCGCCCACCATCGACTTGAAGCCGAGCCTCGCGATGTCCTGGCGCCGCGAAGGTGCCAGCGGAGACATGCCGCCGATCTGGATTCCGATCGAGGCGAAGTTTGCGAAGCCGCACAATGCGTAGGTCAGGATCACGATGGACCGTCCGTCGAGCATGGGCGCCTCGCCCCGCGTCGCCTTGCCGAGAAGGTCGGCCAGATCGAGATAGGCCACAAACTCGGTCAGCACCAGCTTCTCGCCCAGGAGTTTTGCCACCGCCAGGCAATCCTGGTAAGGGACGCCCATGATGAACGCCACCGGCCAGTGGAGCCAGCCGAGCACGAGCTGCATGGAGAGCTGGGTGTTCTCACCCATCGGACCAAAGCCGAAGTAGCCCACGTTGGCGACGAGGGCGGTGACGCCGAGAACGACATACCCCGCCTTGCCATAGCCCCGGTCTTCGCCCGAGCGTAGGAAGAGCGGCAGCCAGGCGAAGAAGCCCACGAAACCGACGGCCGAGGCGGATGAGGGGCCGAGCACATAGCCGGAGGCGAGGGAGCCAAGCGCCACCAGCGCCAGCATCACCCACCCGCGATCTTCCGAGACGGGCCGGAACCGGTCCATGTAAAGGAGCGCCGCAACCGCGAAGACCAGCATCACATCGAACTGAAGGATGCCCGCGCCGTCGTGGAAATACCCGCCGAACCAGGCGAAGCCGTAGTTGAGGAGCGCGGCCAGGGCCACGAACGAAATCAACATCGCGCCCACGTTGATGGCCAGATTCCAGCCGACGGTGGTGCCGTTCGAGACCGCGTCCAGAATGTTCGCGTCCTGAGGCTTTACATCCATCTTCACGTCGCCGCGAGTGAGGGGCTCTTCAGTCTCCGGCACCAGAACCTTCGCGAAGATGAAGGCCGCGGGCGCGGATAAAAGAGACGCGGTGATCAGGTGACCGGCGATCTCCGGAAAGTAACCCTGGAGCATCATCACGTAGGCTCCAAGGACGCCTCCCGCGGTGTTCGAAAAGCCGCCTACCATGATGGCCATCAGCTCGGAGCGCGTCATCTTCTCGATATAGGGCGCCACTACCAGCGGGGCCTCGGTCTGTCCGACGAAGATGTTGGCCGAGTTCGAAAGCGACTCGGCGCCCGAGACGTTCATGGTCTTCGACATGATTTTTGCAAAGAGGACCACGACTTTCTGCATGATTCCAAGGTAGTAAAGGATGGAAAGCAGCGCGGAGAAGAAGATGATGGTGGGCAGGACCTGGAAGGCGAACGAGAAGCCGGGCACGGTCCCGGTGTTCACCATGGCCTGCACCGCGGGATCGTTCGACTCGCGTCCCACCCTGGTCAG
>JANLWV010000044.1:0-1900 GCA_031364765.1 Vicinamibacteria bacterium | reverse complement strand
GTTCGACGCGGTTAGGGCACCGCTCGTACACCACGCGGCCGCCCAACACGGTCAGGTCCACCCGAGTCTTGAGAATCTGCTCGGGCGGAACGGTGAGCAGATCGGAGGAGAGCACGATGACATTCGCCAGCTTGCCCGGTTCGATCGTTCCCTTGCGTCCCTCCTCTCGCGTCCGAAAGGCCCCGCCGCGTGTAGGCGCGGAGGGGCCGCAGCATGGAGAAGTAAGTTTCTCTTCACTCTCCCACCGAATCTGGACGGCGCGGCAGTTCGCCGCGGTGTTCCCGGTGGACCCGCTCCCATTCCGGAACATTGTCCGCGGTTTCGTCGGCCATCACGATGCGGGTGATGCCGAGGGACAGCTGGTTACTGAGCGAGCGAACGAAACTGGGCCGGAGTTTATCCGCGGTGGCGACGGGCACCAGCTTGTCGACAATGGTGACCTTGACCGCCTCGGCTTTCTCCAGAAACTGCGTTTTCGAGATGGGACAGGGTGACTTTGCCACGGCCCGAGCATAGGCCGAACCGAAGAGGGAATCCCGAGGTCAACGGGTAGGCTAGGCATTTGAGGAGTGATTTGTGAGTGAGAACGAGATCGTCCGCGAGGTTCCAAGCGGAGAGGACTTTGCGACGCTGTTCGAAGCGTCCTACGCGTCGAACAAGATCAAGCGCCTGACCAACGGCCAGGCTGTCCTTGGCACCATCGTCGCCATAGGCGCGGACGTGGCGCTTGTCGACGTGGGCGCCAAGAGCGAAGCCACGATCGATGTCGGCGAATTGAAGAACCGCGACGGCGTGTTGGAGGCGGTGGTCGGGGACCGCATCCAGGCCACCGTGGTATCGACCATGGGCGGGCTGAAGCTGTCGCGCCGGCTGCAGCGCGGCGCCGCCTCGTCCCAGCAGCTCGAGGACGCGTTTCGCGCCGGCCTTCCCGTGGAGGGGAAGGTCGAGAAGATGGTGAAAGCCGGCTACGAAGTGGGAGTCGCCGGTCAGCGGGCCTTCTGCCCGCAATCACAGATTGATGAGCTTCGTGAGATCGACCCTCTGATCCACGTCGGCCGCGTCTACACATTCAAGATCATCGAATACAAGGAAGGCGGCCAGAAGTTCGTTGTCTCTCGCCGCAGGTTGCTCGAAGAAGAGCAGCAGGCGCGTGCTATCGAGGTGCGGCAAAAGATCGTGCCCGATGCGGTGGTGACCGGGCGTGTAATTTCGGTGCGCGACTTTGGCGCGTTCGTCGATCTGGGCGGCGGCGTGCAGGGGCTGCTCCACGCGACCGAGATGGGTTGGTCGCGGTCGGACCCCGCGCAGGTCGTGAAACCCGGCGAAGAGATCACGGTGAAGGTAATCCGGGTGGACGACGGCAAGATCGCGCTCGGGCTGAAGCAGTTGACCACCGATCCGTGGTCGATGGTGGCGGCGAACTACACGGTCGGGCAGGTGCTCACGGGCCGCGTCACCCGCATCACCGAGTTTGGCGCGTTTGTCGAGCTCGAGGCCGGGATCGAAGCGCTCGCGCACGCCTCGACCTTCGCACCCACCGGCAAGTCAGGCGGCTGGTCGAAGTCCGTCACCGCGGGCATGACGGGCGCCTTCGAGATTCTGAGTGTTGATCCCGCCGCGAGGAGGATCGGCGTGGCCCTGGTTGACGAAGGGTCGTCGCGCGCGTGCGCCGCGAAGCCGTCGAGGTCGTCGATCGAGCCGGGCGCGCGGATCACGGGCAAGGTGGAGCGTCACGACAAGGTTGGGGTGTTCGTGTTCCTCGCTCCGGGCGTCACGGGCCTTGTGCCCGCGGGCGAAACCGGCGCGGCCCACGGAGTGGATCTGCAGAAAGCGTTTCCGCTCGGCTCCGACGTCGACGTCATTGTGCTCGAAGCCGACTCCGCCCGCCGCCGCATTCGCC
>JANLWV010000033.1:0-18043 GCA_031364765.1 Vicinamibacteria bacterium | reverse complement strand
GCTCCGCCTCGTTCATTCAAGGACGACATGCGGTCCACGGATGTGAGGGAACGCCCGGGCGCCTTGGCCGTAGCTTCACCACGAATGACGTGCGGCCCCTGCGCACGGGAGATTGCTTCGTCGCCTTCGTTCGAGAGAGTTCCTCGCAATGAGGCCCGGTTACGCCTGAGCCGGAAGCGGCGAAGAGTAAAGCGGGAAACGCGCGCAGAGAGTCTCGACCGACTTGCGGACCTCAAGGGTCGTGGTCTCGCTCGAGGCACCCTTGAGAGCCTTGCCGATCAACCGGCCGATCTCCTCCATCTCCGCAGTCCCCATCCCCCGCGTGGTCAGGGCGGGCGTGCCGATTCTGACCCCGGAGGCGGTCATGGGCGGATTGGGATCGAACGGGATGGTGTTCTTGTTGACGGTGATGCCGGCGTTTTCCAGCGCCTTCTCGGCGACCTTGCCGGTGAGACCGCGCGAGAACACGTCGATCAGCACCAGGTGAGTGTCGGTTCCTCCCGAGACGATGCGGAAACCCTCGTCGCCGATGGTCTTCGCGAGCACGCCGGCATTCGCCACCACGCGCTGCTGGTACGTCTTGAAGTCGGGCTGAAGCGCTTCCTTGAAAGCCACCGCCTTCGCGGCAATGACGTGCATCAGCGGCCCGCCTTGGATTCCGGGAAAGAGGGCGCGGTCGAGGTCCTTGGCCAGCGAGGCCTTGCACATCGCGAGCCCGCCGCGCGGCCCGCGAAGCGTCTTGTGGGTGGTCGTGGTCACAAAATCCGCGTGAGGAAACGGCGAAGGATGAAGTCCGGTCACGACCAGGCCCGCGATGTGCGCGATGTCCGCCATCAAAACCGCGCCCACCTCGTCGGCGATGGCGCGGAAAGCCGCGAAGTCGAGGGTGCGTGGATACGCCGAAGCGCCCACGATGATGAGCTTCGGCCTCGACTCCAGGGCCTTGGCCCGCAACGCCAAGAGGTCGATCCGCTCGTCTTCCTTGCGCACGCCGTAAGGAACGATCTTGAAGTAGAGACCGGAAAAATTGAGCGGATGGCCGTGACTCAGATGGCCGCCGTGCGACAGGTCCATCCCCATGATGGTGTCGCCCGGCTTTAAGGCCGCCATGAGCACGGACATGTTGGCCTGGGCGCCCGAATGCGGCTGAACGTTCGCGTGATCGCAGCCGAAGAGCTGCTTCGCCCGGTCGCGGGCGAGGTTTTCCACCACGTCGGCAAACTCGCAGCCCCCGTAGTACCGCTTGCCGGGGTACCCCTCGGCGTACTTGTTCGTGAGGACGGTCCCCATCGCCTGAAGCACGGCCTCCGAAACGAAGTTTTCGGAGGCGATCATCTCCAGCTGAGCCCCCTGCCGTCGCACTTCATTCTGAATGGCCTGCGCGACGTCCGGATCGGTCTTCTGAAGGGCGTTCATAAGGCCGATGTTACAAGTTGGCGCTATCGCACCCAGTTCTCAGTCTTGAGGCCTGGCACGATGGAGCTGGCATCCATTCGATACATCGTGAGGTGAAGGCCTCTCACCTCCGCCACGCCGTGGACACGCTGGCCCAGGCGCTCCGCCACCCGAGCGGACCGGTGATTGTCCGGATGGATGAGGCTCACCAGATGCGACCAGCCAAGCGTGCCGAACGCATGGTTCATGGCTGCGCGGGCGCCCTCGGTGGCGAGGCCCTTGCCCCAGAACCTCCGCGCGATTGTCCATCCAAGTTCGCGGTCCGGCCAGCCTTCGGGATAGTGAAGGCCAATCCGGCCGACGAACAAACCGGTCGCGCGTTCTTCCACTGCCCAGGTGCCGTAACCGCGAAGTTCCCAGTGACCGAGGAACATCGACATCTGACGCCAGGCGTCGGCGCGGGAGAGCAGGCTGCCATCGGCGCTCAGGAACTCCATGACCTCGGGATCAGCGCTCATCAAGGCGTAAGCGTCGATATCGTCGGCGCGGAAGGATCGCAGAATCAGGCGTTCGGTCTCAAGAATCACGCGCCGAATCCTCGCACAGGAAGCATACAATCGACGCGTGGCCTCGCTCTCGGCAAGCGTCGTGGATCTGTACACGCGGCTGCTGCGGGGTGAGACGGCTCTCGCTCAGGAGATCGAGGAGAGCCTGGCCGAAAGGCTTCGCGCCCGTGACCTGACGTTTGGAGATCGCGCTCTGTGCCCCTTCGCCATGCCCCAGTTCGTGGCCCGCGAAGACTACGATCATGTGCGGACCGCCGCCCGCGGGATCTACAGCGCAACCCTGAAGGCCTGGAAGTCTCTCGGCAAAACACTCCACGATCTCGTCGGCCTGACCGGCGCGGAGCGCGAACTCGTCGCTCTCGATCCGGGAACCGTGTCGCCTTCGCCCCTCTCAAGGCTCGACTCGTTCCTGACCCCCGCTTCGTATCGGTTCGTCGAACTGAACGCCGAGACCCCGGCGGGACTCGGGTACGCTGAAGTTCTTTCGGACATCTTCCTGGAACTGGGCGTGATGCGTGAGCTCCAGAAGAGGTACACGATCCATCGCCCGCGCCCCTGCGTGAAGCTGCTCGAGACACTGCTTGCCTGCTACCGCCAGGCGGGAGGCGAAAAGCCCCTCCCCCAAATCGCCATCGTGGACTACGACGAGGTGCCGACGCGCTCCGAGCATCACATCCTGCGCGACCTCTTTGAGGCGGCGGGGGCCTCGGCCATGGTCTGCGATCCCCGAAAAATGACTTTTGAAGGCGGCTCCCTCCGGCACGATGGTGTGGTCGTCGACATCGTCTACAAGAGGCTTCTGGTCAACGAACTCCTCGAAAAGGCCGATGAGGTGAAGGCGTTGCTCGACGCCGCCCGCGCGAAAGCCTGCGTCTTCGTGAATCCCTTTGGCTGCAAACCCATCCACAAGAAAGCCATCTTTGCCATCCTCACCGACGACGCGCATCAGCGCCTCTTCAACGACGCCGAGCGAACGGCCATCGCCGAGACGGTGCCCTGGACGCGGATGGTTCGGGAGGGAAAGACCACGTACGAAGGCGGCGAAATCGACTTGATCGCATTCCTGCGCGATCCGAGCCGGCGCGAGGAGCTTGTCCTGAAGCCCAACGACGAATACGGGGGCAAGGGCGTCTTCCTCGGTTTCGAATCAAGCGCTTCCGAATGGGACGCCGCCATCGACCAGGCCCTCGCCAGTCCTTATGTGGCTCAACGAAAAGTGGAGATCGCTCACCAGTCGTTCCCGATGATCGCTCCCGGCCTACTGGCGAAAGACCTGGTCGTGGATCTCGATCCTTATCTTTTTTTCGGCGAAGTCGAAGGCTTTCTCACCCGCCTCTCCGGCTCGTCCCTGGCCAACGTGACCTCGGGCGGCGGCCAGGTTCCGGCCTTCGTAGTGGAAGGAAAGGTGTAACCCTCGTGCCGTCCGAAAGAATCGTCACCACGTGCCGACGCATGGGAGAGGCCGGCGAAGTGGCCTGCCTCGACAACTGCGCCATGAGCGGCCTCCATTCGATCTTCTCGTACCACAAGGTCCTTCCGGGCGAGACGCTTCCCAAGACCGACGACGCGTTCTGCGATATCGCGGTCCTGGACATGCACCACGGCTGGCCAAATCTCGGTCACAACTCGATCGTGCAGGCCGTCCGCGAGGCGGCCTGCGATTTCGAACATGCCATTCGAAAGGCCCAGCTCAAGGTTCGTGTCCTTTCGTTCGACGTCCGTCAGCACGGACTCCTCCCCGAGCCCCCGGGAGGACGGTTCGAGATCTATCTCGGCACCGGGGGCCCGGGACATATCGACCCGCGCCTGAACGACGGCGTCGCCGACTACGCGCAGGGTGTGAAGGAGGATCCGGCCTGGGAAGCACGGGCCTTCGAGTTGTTCACTGCGATCCTCGCCGACCAAAGCGCCAGTCTGGTGGCCGTCTGCCACTCGTTTGGCGTCCTCTGCCGCTGGTCGGGCATCGCCCAACCGAGACTGCGCGGCCCTGAGAAAGGCGGCAAGAGCGCCGGCATCGTCCGAAACGCTCTGACCGCGGCGGCCGAGAGCCATCCCTGGTTCTCGGGCTTTGCGCGCAATGCCGGGTCGTCGCAGTTCCACGTCATCGACTCGCGCCTATTCGATCTGGTTCTCGATCCGGCGGTTGTTCTTCGGGTGGCGCCTCTCAGCTTTGAAACGTCGGCGGGGGCCGGCTCTGTGGGCGACGTCCTGACCGGCGTCGAGTTCGCCCGCGATCCTTCGGGAACAATGCCGAGAATGTTCGGGGTCAACCACCACCCGGAGATCATGGATTCCGGGCGGCAGAAGATCATCATCGAGAACCTGTGGGAGCGCCGGGAGGTCAGCCGAGCCTGGTATGAGGAGCGAATGAACGTTGTCTCGATGGGCAACCGTGACGCCGCTCTCGCCCACCAGCTCGCGATCACCACCGGCTTCACCTTTGTCTGGCCGCTGCGTTTTCACATGGTGAAGAATCTCCGGCGCCACGCCGAGCGCCTGGGCCGGGTCTTCGAGATGCACGAAAATGAAATCACCGATATGGCGCTCCGCGTTCACGCCGGTGCAGGGGCTTCGGCCCTGCCGGTGACTGGAATCGTGGAGGAGCGCCCATGACGCTTCCCAAACCGCCGTACCCGTGGGACATCACCATCGACGAGGAGTTGCGCGCGTTCGAGCTGCTCAAGCCCCGCCTGGAGGCGGTGTGGAACTCGATGACCCACAAGGACGATGAACCCGCCACTTCAGTGGTGGTGCCTTCGCTCTCCCTCGACCAGGCCGAATTGAGACGGCTGGCCGGTTCGAGCTTCTATGAGGAACGGCTGCTTTTCCTTCTGATCCGCCTCCGCAACCCGCGCGCGCGAATGGTCTACGTCACCTCACAGCCCGTGCATCCGATGATCCTGGAGTACTACTTCCAGTTTCTGGCCGGTATCCCGGCCTCCCACGCAAGCGCGCGGTTGACCCTGCTCTGCGCCTACGACGATTCGGCCCGATCCCTGACCGAGAAGATTCTGGAACGGCCGCGCCTCATCGAAAGAATCCGCCAGGGAATCGTCGACAAGGATCGCGCCTATCTCACCGTCTTCAATTCGACTCACCTCGAACGAAAACTCGCGGTGCTCCTCGGCATTCCTCTCAACGGGGTCGATCCGTCTTTGAATCACCTCGGCACCAAGTCGGGCAGCCGGAAGACCTTCAAGGAAGCGGGCGTCTCCCTTCCCTTCGGGTTTGAGGACCTGAGAACGGAAGGCGAGATCGCCGATTCGCTCTACGACATGAAGAAGCGCGATCCAGGGCTGAAACGCGCGGTGGTGAAGCTCAACGAGAGTTTCTCGGGCGAAGGAAACGCGCTCTACCGGTATCCGGAAGAGTTTTCGCGGGCGGCCATCAAGGACGAGATCCGGCGTCTCCAGTTCTCCATTCCGAAGGAGACCTCGGATGTCTACCTCGACAAGTTCGCCCGCATGGGCGGCATCGTCGAGGAGTTCATGGACGCGAACGAAAAGGTGTCGCCCTCGGTCCAACTCCGCAACTCGCCGAGCGGCAACGTGATGCTCATTTCCACCCACGATCAGATTCTGGGCGGCGCCACCGGCCAGATCTTCCTCGGGTGCTCCTTCCCGGCGGACGACGAGTATCGCCTGGCCATTCAGGAGGCCGGCCGGTCCATCGGCCAGGTGCTCGCGAGGAAGGGCGTGGTCTCCCGGTTTGCCATCGACTTTCTCGCTTACCGCGACGGCTCTCACCTTCCCTGGTCCATCTCCGCGCTCGAGATCAACCTGCGCATGGGCGGAACCACTCACCCGTTCCTCGCTCTTCAGTTCCTCACCGGCGGCGCGCTCGACGAATCGACCGGACTGTTTCGATCTCCTTCAGGCCACGCGAAGTATTACCGGGCGACCGACAATTTGAAATCGGATCGCTACAAAGGCCTCCTGCCCGAGGATCTGATCGAGATCCTGACCATGAACCACCTCCACTACTCGCACTCGACGGAGTCGGGCGTCCTGTTCCATCTCATCGGCGCACTCTCGCAGCATGGAAAGCTGGGGGTGACCGCCATCGCAAATTCGCGCATGGAAGTGGAGAACATCTACAACCACACCCTGGCCGTCCTCGATCGCGAGACCTCGATCGGTCACTTCACCGGAGAGATGTCGAGGCCCTAACCGCGGACTACTGGGCCCGTTGAAGCGAAGAGGCTACGTCAGCCGATGCTTAGAAGCCTCCGGACGGCGGCGAGGGCTTCGTCGCGGTTCGTGACCTTGGAGTCGAGTTGCTGTTCGTAGACCTCGGACAGAATTTTCCCCACCATCGGCCCCGGCCGCGCGCCGAGGCCCAGGACATCCCGGCCCAGCAGTAAAGGAGTCGGGCCCGATCGCTCCACCGAAAGTTTTCGGACTTCCTCGATAAACCACTCCATCGCCACCGGCTGAAAGTTGCCGGTCCGGCCAAGACAATCGGCCCGAGCGACCCGGTACAGCAGATCGGCCTCAACCCGGCGAGCGAGTCTTCGGATCGCACCCGGGCTGACCTCGCTCCGCGCCTGATACAAGGCCCCCGGCTTCAGATGGTCCCTCACGAGGCCCAAGATCTGATCGCGCAGCGGGAAGGATCCTCGGGCAAACACATTCCATCGATCCAGAAGGGCGATCGTCGGCAACACCCCAGCCTCTTCGTGACCCCGGGAGCGGATACGACCATCCTCCACCTTGGTGGTGCCGGGTTTCCCGAGGTCATGACACAGGGTCCCGAGCATCACGGCCAGCGCCCGCGGCGGATCGAGATCGTCGATCAGGAGACGCGCCTGGTCGAGGGCCAGAAGGGTGTGCGTCCACACGTCTCCTTCGGGATGCCACTCTGGATCCTGTGGCGTCGTAGCGAGGGGCATCAGTTCGGGAGCGATGGCGCGAAGCTGATCCCACTCCGAAAGGAGTCGGAAGGCGATCGAAGGGCGCCGGGCCAGGAGCAGTGCTTTTTCGATCTCCCCAAAAATCCGGTCGGCCGGGAGTTCGTGAAGCGGCATGGAGGCGCACCTTGAAGCGGTCTTCTCCTCAACCGTGAGGTCGAACCTCGCGGCGAACTGAGCGGCTCGGAGCGCGCGAAGCGGATCGTCGCCGAACGTCGTCTCATCCACGACGCGCAAAACCCGGGCGGCCAGATCCTGAGCCCCATCAAAAGGGTCTTCGATGGCGCCGGTGACCAGATCGAACATGATGGCGTTGATCGTGAAGTCTCGCCGCCGGGCCGCGTCTTCGATGGTCATGAACGGATCGGGCAGCGCTTCGATGCCGCGGTGTCCCGGGCCTTTCTTGGAGTCACGTCGAGGCAGGGCCACATCGACTTGGCCGGCGATTCCGGCGAGTCCGGCGACCTTGAACACCGGGAAAGAGTCGCCCGCCGGTTCGACCCTCGCCACCGTCGTCAGCGCTCTGAGAATGACTTCGGGCGAGAGCCCAAAGACCTCGAGGTCGTAGTCTTTCACCGGCCGTTCGAGCAGCGCGTCGCGCACCGCACCGCCCACGAGGAAGACGCGTCCTCCCGCCCGACTCAGTGTCTCGCCGCAAAGGGCCACCCCGGCGGGGACTTCGATCTTGCGGGCGAGATTCGGCATTTGTCAGATTGTAGGTCCTCGGATCTAAGATCAGCCCCTAGTTTTTGCGGCGCCCCTCAAAGGCATCGCGGCCGGTCGGAGAATTTTTGAGCGGGAGGTCATTCATGAACCGCAAGTCCTTATCCACCTTCCTCGCCATCGCCATCGCCATCGCGAGCGGCTTCATTTTCAGCGTGCCGGCAAATGCCAAGCTCAAACGACCCACGCTCGGCGTTCGCGTGTCGCCTCGAATGGCCTTTTCTCCAGTGGGCGTCCTCGCCATGGCCGAGCTGACCGGTGGGGAGGACTCGGAGGACTTCTACTGTCTCGCCATTGAATGGGACTGGGACGACGGCAGCAAGAGTCTTCAGGATTCCGACTGCGAACCCTACGAGCCGGGCACGAAAATCGAGCGCCGGTTCTCATCGGAGCACTATTACTCCCGCGCCGGCAGCTACAACATCCGCGCGGCGCTCAGGTCCCAGAACAAGGTGGTCGCCGCGAATGCGTTTCGTCTGATCGTTCGCCAGGGTCTCCCGCAGGGCCGCGGAGGCCAGGGGCCCTAGGCGTCGGCGCAAACTCAGTCGTTGAAATTTCGGAGGAGAGCGTCATGTTGAAGGAAGGCCAGGTCGCCCCGGCGTTCAGCGCTGCCGATCACACGGGCCGGACCGTCCAGCTTTCCGACTACTCCGGAAAGAGCCTCCTGCTCTGGTTTTATCCCAAGGCCGACACGCCGGGCTGAACGATTGAGGGTCGCGGGTTCCGCGACAGCATCGGCAAGTTCAAAGCGCAGAAGACAGAAATCCTCGGAGTCAGTTTCGACACTCTGGCCGAGAATCAGGCGTTCGCGGAGAAGTGCTCTTTTCCCTTCCCTTTGCTGTGCGACACCGCCCGCGAGGTCGGGATCGCCTATGGCGCGGCCTCCGACAGAAATGCCGGACATCCAAGTCGAGTCTCGTACCTCATCGGACCGGACGGTGTGATCCTGAAGGCTTACCCGAAGGTCTCGCCGGCCCAGCATCCGGACGAAGTGCTTGAAGACCTCGCCGCCCTCAACAAGACGGCGAAGCCGTAGGGCTGTGAGGTCGCCCGCCGCAGCCACGCGGCCCTGTCCATGACCCGCGACAATGCGGACGCGCACGATGGACATCGGTTCGCCGCCGATGAGAGTGAGGTCATAGTCTCCCGGCAGGTCCACCGCGAAGGACGCCCGGAGACCGCCTTCATCCGACGTCATCGGCACGCGAACCGCTCTGCCGCTGTGACGATGCCGCAGAACCAGCGATGGTGGGGCGGCGATTGGAGCCCCATCGGTCAGCGACAACGTCATTGAGTAAGGGCCGGGCCCAAAGGTCATCGCCCGCGCGAAGACCAGACCCGCGGGAGCGCGGTGCGGCTCGTAAAGCAGATCGAGCGGCCACGCGGCTTCCGCTGCGCGTTGGAAGCGAAACGAGGGCAGGAGAAGCGAGGGTGAACCCACAAGGCGCGCGGCGTCGCGTTCGGGAGAGCGCGCCCTCGGGCTCAGACGGTCGGCGAAAACCGCGGTGGCCATAAACGCGGCCGAGGCGAGAAGCGCGTCGCGGTTCCTCAACACCTTGGGCTCACGGGCTGGCCGTGCCGCGGCCAGAAGCAAGGGCACGCCGAGAAGAACGGCCCAGGGCAAGGCGAGAACCCGCGTCGGCCGATCTTCCGAAAGGACAAATGAAGGCAGCACCACCGTCCATTCGCGAGCGCCGGACTGAGCCCTGAAAAACGGAGCGACGCCCTCACGGTCTCGATGGATTGTGTCGATGTTGAACGCGCCGCTGAGGCCGCACCAAAGGCTCCAGCCCGCCAGAAGAGCGGTCGAGGGTCTGATTCCCCTCCGGAGCGACAAGGCCAGGGCGGCGGCCAGGATCGGAACCAGAGGAACGAGAAAACGCGCGGGAGGATTGAAGCCGCCACGCCACATGGGCCACACGCTCGCGGTGGCTAGGACGCCAAACCCCGCGAAGAGCCCGGCGATGGCGAGGACGCGCTGCTGACGCCAGAGATGAATCAGGCCGGCGAGCGACAGAACGAAGATCGGGGCATAAACGAAAAGGCCGAACTCCTGATCGAAGAAAAGTCCGGGGAGGCCTTCGGGAAGTATGTCGAGACTGAACTCTCGGGTCCGGCCATAGACCCGGCGCGGATCGAAGAAACCCCAGAGCGCGAAGTGGTAGAGACCGATGGCGAGGGCCGATACGGTCAGGATCAGCACAGGGGAAAGGAGTCGGCGGCGGAAATCACCCCGCTCGCTCCACCCGAGCGCTCCGACGATGGCGAACGACAGAATGCCGTAGCGGACGTTCAGCCACGGGAGCGCAGCCGCGCACAGGGCCGCCACGTTCGCGGCTCGCGAGGTGCGACCGAAGATGGCGGCGCGCAGGCCGGCACACATCAGGAGAGCCGCCGGGATCTCCGTGAAGATCAGGCCGGCGAAATGAATCACGGGTGGCGAGAGACCCACCAGCCACGCCGTCCCTTCGGCCAAGGTCTCGTCACCGGTCAGATCCCTCACCAGTCCCCGCACCTCGCGCACGAGAAGGGCGGCCAGAAACGCCATGAAGAAGGACGCTCCGCTGTATCCAAAGAGCCAGTAGGCCGGGAGAATCAACAACGACAGACCGACCGCATGAACCGAGTAGATCTGTCCTTCAGAACCACGAATGCGGAAGTGGGGCTCGAGCGGGCGGGAGAAGAACATGCTGTATCTCTTCTCCTTGAAGTCCTGATCGAGGGCAAGGTCGTGATCGCGGATCAGGCTTTCCGCAACCATCAGATACTGGGGCTCGTCGCCATCCGGACCGACACGCGTTTGAGCCTGATAAGCGACGCACGCGTAGAGCGCGAAGAAAACCGGAAGGAGAAGGGCCTTCGGGAGTTTCTTCCCCGAAGCGACGACGGCGAGAAACAGAGCCGCAAGGACGAAGGTGAGGAGAGGCCGGCCCGAGAACAGAAGAAGGGACGATGAGGCGGGAGGAAACAAGGCGCCGAAAAGGACAGCGCTCGCCGGCAGGAGGAAGCCGCCAAGGCCGGTCAAACCGGACGCCCACACCGCAGCTCCGAGAAGGCCGGCGAGGACGAGGTTTGAGGCGGAAGGAATACCGATCAGCACCCCATCGAGGTGGGTCGAAGCACCGCTCCCCGCGAGGACCACGAGCAATGCCGTCGTCGCTGACGACACCCCTCGTGAAACTCTCGAAAAACGGAGGTTCGAAACGGGGTTCAAAGGGGGGGCTTCGACATCCATTCGGGAGAACATTATTCCCTCCGGCCAAAAGACGTTAGCCGCCCTCTCGTGCTACGTTTAACCTCTCGGACAGGTCCCTTAGATTCTTCCCTGATGAAATGGGAGGGTGATCGATGATTTTCAAGTTGCGTTCCGTCGCCATGGCCATCGTCGTCGCGTCCGCGGGGTATGCGCACGCGGCTTTGAGCGGGGATGAGAAGGCCAGTCAGGTTCTGATCGGCAGTATTCCCGCCTCCGCCTGGCTGCGTCCGGCAGCGGCCCCCGCCGCACCCCAGATTCACGCCAAGGCATCGCCGGCGTTCGCCGGTTTCGTGCCCGCGCTACCCTCGTCTTTCTTTGGAAGCTCCGACGGCAGTTCCCGACTCCTTTTCCTCTCCCCTCTCTCGCAGCTGCGGGCTGCGCTGCGTGTGGCCGCCCAGGATCTCGCCGCCCAGACCCTGACCGCGGTCGACAGGTCGGCCAGCGGCGCTGCCGATTCGGACTCCGTCGCTCCCGAGGCGGACGGTTCGGAAGCGTCCGCCGATGCCTCGGCCGCCGCCCGGCGTCGCGAGGTCATTCTGCGGCAGCGGCGAAAATCCGTTCTGAACGAACGCGAGACGGGAACCGGACGAGGGGTCGCCCAGACGATTGAATCCGATCTTGAACTCTCGGGCTTCTCGGGGCGTGTCGAGTTTCTGACTCTGCCTTCGGGTGCTTCGGCCGGCCACCCATCGGAGGATTCGATTCCGAATGGCGCGGGTCTGGTCAGAGTGTCCGGTTATCTGAGCGACGATTTGAGCTTCGCCCTCACCGGTCTCGCCGCCGACAGCGCCGCCACCACCTGGCGCGCCGGGGCGGAGTTTGAACTTCTGGCCGGAGACCGAAACCGCATCGAGGTCGGCGCGGTCTATGGCACTCGGTTTAATGCGACGAACGCGCCGATCGGAGGCGAGGTTGATCGTCGCTCAGTGGGGGCGTTCCGGCTCGTCCACGCCATGAAGCTCTTCGACACTGTCACCACCAAAGCGGGGGGACGGTTCATCGACGCGCCATTTCTTGGCTCGTCCCGCTCCGTTGACCCGGAGTTCTCGGTCGTGGTCGAGGAGAGAGAGGGCGATCTGGGCCGGACATACCTGCGTCTCGATTTTTCGGGCGACACCCTTTTCCCAGGGTTGGAAGTCGTCACGGGCGAAAGCGACCTGATCGCGTTGTCCGAAGGCCTTCCGGTTTTTGCCCGTAATTTTGAGGCTCAGCGCACCTGGACCCGTGGCGTGGCCGTGGGTTACCGCGAGCCGGGAACCCGAATGGAAGCCCGGATTCAGGATCAGGCCGTCACTCACGCGCTGCTCGTGCTTCCTTCGTCCATCTCGGGCGCCCCGTACGTCGGGAACGGAAGTCGCAGCCGGGTGCAAATGGGTTCGGTCTTGCTCGAAAAGACGTTCGCTTCGGGACAGGCTCAGACCGGAGTGGAGTATGGCTACGGGCGGTTCGCCGCCGACCGGAGCCACCCCGGACGGACGCGCGACTTCCACCAGCTGACCAGCAGGTTCGACGCTTACCTCAAGCGCTCGGGCACCGGCATCGCGATCTTCCACCGGTTTCACGAGGGGGCGACGGTGGCGTCCTACGAGGGCAGCCCCAAGCCGCGAATGAGAGCGCAGCGCTATCTCGTCGAGCTACGGCAGGACGTGCCCTTCGTACCCGCGATGATCGGCGCCGATATGGCCCTCATGGTCAGCTTGCGCAATGTGTACTACGACGATGTCGACCGCAGGAACGTCGACGAGTTCGCGGTGGTAGCCCCCCCCCATCGCATCACCGGCGGCATCCGGGTCAAGTTTTAGGCGGTTTCAAAAAGAGCCACCGCCTTGTTCACCCTTCCCACCGAGACGTACACGTCGCTCCGGAGGCGCTTCTCGAAGCGAGTGTCCCGGCGCAACCGGATCCTCGTGGTCACGGCGCTGCTCGCGTCGCTAGGGATTCTGAGCCTCGTCGAACGTCTCGGGCCGAAGTGGCGCGAAGACGGCGTCTCGTGGCGATCGATCAACGGGCAACTCATCGCCGACTCGGTTGTCCCGGGCTCGCCGGCTTCCCTCGCCGGACTGCGACCCGGCGACACGCTGGTCGCGATCGCCGACCACCGGGTGTCGACGGTCAAGGATGTCGCCCTCGAACTCTCACGATCCGTGGCCTCCGGCGCCGACGTTGAATATCGAATCGAGCGTCACGGCTCGCTGACCAGCCACCACGTCCAGCCGATCACGCTCCCTTCGGGCGACCGGCGGCTTTACACCTATCTCTGGTTGATGGGCTTCTTCTGTCTCGGCCTCGGCACGCTGGTGGCCATGAGACGTCCGGGCGAACCGCTGCGGCTGCACTTCGCCGCCCTGTGCGGGCTCTTCTTCATCGTTTACGCGGTCTCCGACTCGGGACGCCTCGACGCCGTCGACTGGGGCCTGCTCCTGCTCGACTCGGTGGGCATCGCCCTCCTGCCTCCCTGCTACCTTCACTTCTGCCTCAAGCTCGCCAGGGCGAATACGAAGGCGAGAACGGGTCGGGTCTACGGCGCGGCCCTGGCCTTCATGGCGGTGGAACTGTTCGGCTTGCTCGGGGCCGGATCGAGTCCTTTGGCCGAGGCCGTCCTCGGTTGGACCGACCGTCTGGAGCCCGCCTATTTCAGCGTCTTCTTCCTGGCTGGTTTCGTGGTGCTGTGGCGCGCCTCGTCTTTTGCCCGAGTGGGCCTTGAACGACGGCGGATGCGATCTCTGGCACTCGGAACCGCGGCGGGAATCGGGCCGTTCATCTCGTTTTATGCCATCCCCTTCGCCCTCGGCCGCACGGGCGGGACGGTTCCCGAACTCTTCGGCGCGATTCCTCTGGCTCTGCTGCCTCTCTCTCTCGCCTACGCGATCATCCAGAACCGGATCCTGGACATAGGGTTCCTGTTCCGGAGGCTCCTGGTTTCACTGATCGCGGTCACCGCCGTCTTCGGTGTCTGCCTCCTCGTCCTTGGCCTGCTCGGAGACGTGAACCGAACCGACGCGGCGCCCCTCATCGTGGTGATCTGCCTCGTAGCCCTCCTCTTCTTCCCGCTCAAAGACCGGATTCAAACCGCGGTCGATCGCCTGGCCCTCAAGGATCGGTACGACTCCCGCCAGACCCTGTTGCGTCTCTCTCCCGAGCTTTCCACCGAACTCGATCGCGACCGGCTGGCCGAGCGTCTTCTCGCCGGAGCCAAGGCGGCCCTGGGCGTGACCCGGGGCGCCCTGTTCGCGCGCACCGCCGGCCGCTTTGAAACCGTCCGCCATTTCGGTCTCGCGGGGACGCCCACCGTCGAAACCGATACCTCTGTCCAGCGTGCGTTCCAGATCGATCCTTCGGAGTCGAGTGTCGGCCCGAATGGATACGATGCGAGTTCGGGTTCCGATCTTTTCGCCCATTGCTTCCCCCTCGTGGCCCGCGGCGAGGTCGTGGCCGTGCTGGCCCTCGGCGATCCTTTGGCGCCGGAAACCATGGATGAAGACGAAGCCGAGTTGATTCGCTCCTTGTGCGCGGTTTCCGCCACCGCGATTCTCAACGGCCGCCTCTACGAGAGGCTGGAGGACAAGGCGCGTGAGCTCACCCGTCTGACCGACTACCATTCCAACATCGTCGAGAGTATGGAAGCGGGGGTCGTGGTGATCGGCGCGGACAGCCGGATCGAGCGATGGAATCGGGGTATGGAACGCCTCGCGGGGGTGCCTCGCGATAGCGCCATCGGCAAAACCCTCGCCGAGGCCCTCTCGAAGGACGCCTCCACCGTTCTCGCTCCCATACTTCCCGAGTCGGGTGGCGAAGCCGAGCACCTCTACAAAGTGGCGCTCACGCTTCAAAGCGGTCGGGCCATCACCGTGAACGTGAACGCCGCGCCCTTCGACTCATCCCTCGCCGACAGCGCGACACCATGCGCGCGCGCGGTCCTGATCTTCCACGACGTCACCGATCGGGTGGCTCTGGAGCGTCAGGTTCAGCAGACCGAGAAGATGGTCGCGGTGGGTCTCCTGGCCGCCGGCGTCGCCCACGAAGTCAACACGCCCCTGACCGGTATTTCCTCCTACACCCAGTTGCTGCGCTCGCAGATGGATCCCAAAGACGCGCGCGTCGAGTGGCTCGACAAGATCGAGACGCAGACGTTGCGCGGAGCCAAGATCGTGAGCAATCTTCTCAACTTCGCCCGCGCCGGGGGCAGCGACGACGCCTCTCTCGAGATCTCGAAGGTGGTGGCCGATGTCCTCACCCTGGTCGAGCATCAACTCGACGGGGCGCGGGTGCGGGTGGTGAAGGAACTCGCGCCCGACCTGCCCACCGTGGTGGGGAGCGAGAACAAGATCCAGCAGGTCCTCTTTAACCTCATCCTCAATGCCCGGGACGCCATGCCGAGCGGCGGCTGGCTGACCCTGAAGACTTCGGTCGAAGGACGTGACGTGGTCGTGGAAGTGAGCGACACCGGCCTGGGCATTCCCGAAGCGGATCTGCCCCGTATCTTCGATCCCTTCTTCACCACGAAGGATGTGGGCCGGGGGACGGGGCTCGGCCTCGCCGTTTCCTACGGCATTGTCCAGGAGCACGGTGGATCGATCCGGGCCACCAGTTCGAAGGGCCAGGGGTCGCGCTTTGAAGTCCGCCTTCCCATCGAACGCCGGGCCGCGATCTCCCGCGCCCGGTAGTCTCTCCACCCCCAAACGATGACTCTTCCGAAGATTCTTGTCGTTGACGACGAAGAGGTCATGCGCGACGTCCTCGGCAGCGTCCTCGGCGGCGAAGGCTACGCGGTGCGTTTCGCGGCCACCGGGCCGGACGCCATCGCGGAGGTGAAGGAGTCCCCGGTCGATGCGGTGATCCTCGACCTGATGCTTCCGGGGATGTCGGGCCTTGAAGTGCTCGACGAGCTGAAGCGTCTGGACGCCGATCTTCCCGTACTCATGCTGACCGCGCAGGCCTCCATGGAGACCGCGATCGCGGCCATGAAGAAGGGCGCCTTTGACTATCTGACCAAGCCCTTTAAGCACGATGAACTCCTCATCCTTCTTAAAAAAGCGCTGGAGCAGAGCGATCTCGTCGACGAGAACCGCGCGCTCAAGCTCGCCATCCGGCCGCAGGGCCATTTCCTGGGTCTGGTGGGCAAGAGCCCGAAGATGGAGCAGGTCTACGCTTTGATCCAGCAGGCGGGCCCGGCCCGCACCACAGTTCTGATCGCCGGCGAGAGCGGCACCGGCAAGGAACTCGTGGCCAAGGCACTGCACGTTTCATCGCCGCGCGCCGAGAAGCCTTTCATCGTGGTGAACTCGGGCTCTTTGCCCCACGAGCTTCTCGAATCCAATCTCTTCGGCCACGTGAGGGGCGCTTTCACCGGCGCGTTCTATTCGAAGAAGGGTCTCTTCGAACTCGCCGACAAGGGCACGCTCTTCTTCGACGAGATCGGAAACGTCAGCCTGGAGACGCAGGCGAAGCTTTTGCGCGTCATCCAGGAGCGTGAATTCATGCGTCTCGGCGGCACCGACATTGTGAAGGTGGACGTGCGCATCGTCGCCGCCACCAACATCGACCTGCGCCGCGCGGTGGCCGAGGGCCGGTTCCGCGAAGACCTTTTCTACCGCCTGAACGTGATCACCCTCGACCTTCCTCCGCTGCGCGCGCGCAAGGAGGACATCCCGACGCTGGTCCAGCATTTCATCACGAAGTACGCGAAGGACAACTCTCGAAATGTCCGCGGCTTCACCCGTGCCGCCCTCGAACGGGTCATCGACTTCGACTGGCCGGGCAACGTGCGCGAACTGGAGAACGCCGTCGAGCGGGGCGTGGTCCTCGCCGCGGGCGACCAGATTGACGAGACGGAGCTGCCGCCACAGGTTCGGATGCCGCAGCCAACGGGGGGCGCAGCCATTTCCGAATCCGGCGGCAGTGCTGGCCGCGATACCTTCAACCTGAAGCGCGCAGCCGCGGATTTTGAACAGCGGATGATCGTGGTGGCGCTTGAGGCCGCGCGGGGCGTTCAGAAGGATGCGGCGCGGATTCTCGGGGTGAAGCCAACAACGCTCAACGAGATGCTCAAGCGTCACCGGATGATCACGCCCCGGAAGGGACGTCCCACCGGCGATGCGGAAGACGCCATCGAGGGTGAGGACCCCGACGAAGGACCCGACGAACGCACGCACTGACAGCCGGAACTTCGGTTCGTTCACGTCCACGTTCGCGTTCACGTTCACGTTCACGTTAGGTGGCGGGACTTCGGTTCGTTCACGCGGGCGTCGGAACTTCGGATCGTTTGCGTCTAGTTTGAGTGTTGGGCGGCATCCGCACGGTAGGAGGCCCTCGCCTGCCCAAGAATGCGAACGCCTCCCCGGAGTACCAGGCCACAGACTAAGAGGCCGATCACTAGATCCGGCCACGCGGACTTGGTGAGCGTCACGAGGATGCCAGCGACGATTACCCCGATGTTCACCTGAACGTCGGTTGTGGAAAAGATCCAGCTTGCCCGCATGTGAATCTCGCCGTGGCGGTGCTTGCGCAGCAGGAAGACACATGCAGCATTGGCGCATAGGGCCACGGCGGAAACTGCGATCATCAGCCAGGAGACCGGTTCACTGCCACCACTTGCGCGCCGCGCTATCTCAAGAGCGAGGCCCGCGGCGAGGGCGAGTTGGATGACACCGCTTGCGGTGGCCGCATGCGTCTTGCCCCGTGTAGTGGACCCGGCTGCCAGCAGAGCCACCGTGTAAACGCCAGCGTCGGCGAGCATGTCCAGCGAGTCAGCTATGAGGCCCATCGACTCGGCGACCCACCCGACGCCAAGCTCGACCACGAACATGGCCGCATTGATTGAGAGCAGAAGGATCAGGGTCCTTCTTTCCACGGCGGGGGGCATGCCTGGCAGTCTAGCAACGCGACGATTCCTGCAATGCTCCAACAGAGAGCGCGTAGTCCGTCCCCAGCTCTCAATGACGGCTTTGGTTTTTGCCAAGGGCCACGGACGAAGTCCGTCAACGGCTCGCGATGACGAGAGGCCAGGCTCAACCCCGACCCACGGTGACCCTACGGGCGCCAGGGGATTTGCGGTGAGCGGTAGAAATTCACACCGAGCGCTTGCCACCTTGGTCCCTGGGCGCCGAGACGCACTCTGAAGTCCTCCCAGTCTCGCTGACTCTGGGGCGACCAGCCGATCTCGGCGATCGCGGCGAGGCGCGGGAACGCCATCGA
>JANLWV010000028.1:0-1945 GCA_031364765.1 Vicinamibacteria bacterium | reverse complement strand
GAGCCGAGGCCCAGCTTCTTCGCCTCGTCGAGGAGAGCGCCCATGATCTCGGGGCGGTGCGATCCGAGTTTCAGGCCGTCCACGCTGTTCTCGGCCGCCCAGCGCACGTACTCGCGCGCCCCCTCCGGCGTCTCGGGCGAGGGTTTGCCCCAGCCCTGACCCATCCTCTGATAGTTGAAGATGCGGGGTGCTGTGATCTCGTTCCTGGCGCTGCGGTCCTTTTCCTTGACCGTGAACTCCTGGTTGGACAGGGGCACGCCGCGGACCGTGGTGACGCCGTGGGCGAGCCAGAGCTTGTAGGCGTACTCGGCCTCTTCGTTCTTCGGCTTAGAGCCTGCGTGAACATGAAGGTCCACGAAGCCCGGCATGATGTACTGGCCGGTGGCGTCGATTTCAAACTCCGCGCCCTTCGGTTCGCGTTCGGTCTTCAAGGGAAGGCCGGGGGTCCCGGCGCCGCGCACGGCCTTGATGCGGTTGCCTTCGATGACGATGTCGACCGGGCCGCGAGGAGGACCGCCGGTGCCGTCGATCAGGATGCCACCGCGGATCACCATCGTTTTGAACGGACCTTTGCCTTCGTCGGGTCGCCGGTTGGGTGCGGGCTTCAGATTGTCGTCGCGCTCCTGGGCGAATGCGAGCGAGGCGGCGGAAAGGGCCAAGGCGGCAAGGCCTAAGGACAAGACGCTGTGGGATCCGCGCATGGTATTGAAAGCTCCGATGATGGGAGGGAGTGGGGCCGGTCGGCTGGAGACCGTTGTGTGAACTCCCCCGAGGTGCCGGGAGTAGATCCGAAAACCGCCCGGTCGTCAATCTGGAGCCAACCCAGCGGGGCCAGGCTGATATCGTCGCCCGGTGAACGAACGGGCCACCTCTCCCAACCTGGCCCATCTGCGCGGCCTCACCCCCGAGGCTCTGGTCGAGCGCTTCCCGGCCATCGGCTTATCGATGTCTCAGGCGCGCCGGGTGACTACGCGCCTCGTTTTTGATTACGGCGATGACCTTCGTGACATTCCCGGGATGGCAAAGCTGAAGGCGGAGGCCCTGATGGCGGTGACGAGGCTCGAACGTCTTGAGGTCACCGACCGAAGGCGCAGCGCGGTCGATCCATTCGTCAAATACCTCTTCCGCGCGGGCGATGGGCGCGTCTTCGAGACGGTTCGCATCCCCCTGGAGCAACCGCGTTTCTCGGTGTGCGTGTCCTCGCAGGCCGGCTGCGCGCTCGGGTGCGCTTTCTGCGAAACCGGTCGCATGGGCTTTGAGCGGAATCTGGAGCCGTGGGAGATCGTCGACCAGGTTTTGCGCGTGCGGAGCGAATCGCCCGAGCGGCCGGTTACCGGAGTTGTTTTCCAGGGCCAGGGCGAACCTTTCCAGAACTACGACAACGTCATGACCGCGGCCGATGTCCTCCGGCATCCGTGCGGAGGACGCATCGGCAGCGACCGGATCACGATCTCGACGGTCGGGCTGCTTCCCATGATCGAGCGCTACACCGACGAGGGCCGACCCTATCGCCTGATCCTCTCCCTCACGTCGGCTTTCAGCGAGAAACGCGAATCGCTCCTGCCCATCGCCAGCAGATGGCCGGTGGAGGCTCTGGCCGGCGCGATGAAGCGATTGGCCAGGCGGCAGCGCAACGTGATCAGTCTCGCCTGGGTCCTGATGTCGGGCGTCAACACCGGGGCCGACGAGGCCCGCGAACTTGGACGTCTCTTCAAGGGCGAACGGGTCCGGCTCTCCGTGATCGACGTGAACGATCCGACGGGTCAGTTCACGCGCGCGGATGAAGAAGAGCGAGGGCGGTTCCTGGAAGCGCTCTCCGAGAACCGCATCCCGTTCGTCCGGCGTTACTCCGGTGGTCCTGACATCCACGCGGCGTGCGGAATGCTGGCTCGTCACGTGCAAGGAGGC
This sequence comes from Vicinamibacteria bacterium, assembly GCA_031364765.1. Classification (GTDB taxonomy): domain Bacteria; phylum Acidobacteriota; class Vicinamibacteria; order Fen-336; family JAGNNV01; genus JAGNNV01. Next base: position 37 of record JANLWV010000028.1, on the reverse strand, counting down.
GAGGCGCACGCCGTCTGAGATCTTTGGCCCGCGCCCC
>JANLWV010000018.1:0-2206 GCA_031364765.1 Vicinamibacteria bacterium | reverse complement strand
GGTCTTGTCGCTCTCGCACACGCCCACCGCGTCCACGATGACGAAGTGTGTCTTGGCGTGGGCATCGGCGCCGCTCACTGCCCGCAGGTCTGTCGTCGTGAGGACGCGGGTGCCTCGGCCCTTCATCTGCTCGAAGTAGGTGCGGCTCCGGGTGTCGCGCAGGAACAGGAGGCATTCGAGCGGTTTGATGTCGGTGCCGGTGGCGATCATGTCCACGGTGACGGCGATACGAAGCTGGGGCGAGGTGCGGAACTCCTGAATCAGCGTCTCCGACTTTTCGTACTTCCTGGTCTCGGGGTTGTAGGTCTTGTACGTGATCTTCTTGGCGAAGTCGTTGCCCTTGCCGAACACTTCGCGGACGATGTTCACCGTGTCCTCGGCGTGCGACTCGTCCTTGCAGAAGAGCAGAGTCTTCGGAACCATGGTGCGGCCGGGGAAAAGGTCGGTGAAGAGGGCGTCCTTGTAGGCCTGAATGACGGTGCGGATCTGGGACTTGACCACGACAGACCGGTCGAGATCCCTGGCGGCGTAGGTGAGGTCTTCGTCGAGGCGCTGCCAGCGGACCCTGCGTGACTCCTTGCTTCGCTTGTCGACGTAGAAGCCCTTCTCGACTTTGCCGCCCGCTTCGGTGACCTGCGTCTTGATCCGATAGACCTCGTAGCCGACGTTCACGCCATCGGCGACCGCGCGCTCGTGGTTGTACTCCATCACGAGGTTCTGGTCGAAGAAGCCGATGGTCTGCTTCGACGGCGTAGCGGTAAGACCGATCAGGTGGGCGTCGAAGTATTCGAGGACCTGGCGCCAGAGGCCGTAGATGGAGCGGTGGCACTCGTCGGTGACGATGAAGTCGAAGGTCTCGATGGGCACGCGGGCCGAGTAGGCGACATCCTTGGGGCGGTTGTCGGCGGTGCTGACTTCGTAGCCCGACTTCTCGTCGAGTTCCTCGTCAAGCTCCTCACCGCGGAGGATCGAATAGAGGCGCTGGATGGTGCAGATGGTGACGCGGCAGACGTCGTCGAGGTTGTTCGAGGTGAGGTGCTGGACGTTGTAGACCTCGGTGAACTTGCGTCCGGTGTCTGGAGCCACGAACTGCTGGAACTCGGCCATGGCCTGACGGCCGAGGTTGGCGCGGTCGACGAGGAAGAGGACCCGCTTGGCTCCGGCGTGCTTGATGAGGCGGTACGTGAAGCTGCACGCGGTGTAGGTCTTACCGGCGCCGGTGGCCATCTGGATGAGGGCGCGCGGTTTGTTGTCTACCAGCGACGTCTCGAGATTCGTGATTCCTTCGACCTGGCAGGCGCGGAGGTTCTGCGGCGGGAGTGGATGCTGCTTTGGCATCGCCGCAAGCCTGGCCCTTAGCGTTTCGGATTCCGCGAGCCAAGCAGCGATGGTCTCTGGCCGATGAAACGAGAACACTCGACGTGAACGAGGAACGGGATCACGCGCGTCGAGGAACTGTGTCTCGACGCCCGTGGCTTCATATCGGAATGGCAGCGCGCCCGGCCGGGCCGCCGGCATGAAGTCCGGCAGGTTCTCAGCGTAGTGGCTCGACTGCTCCGATACGCCGGAAAGAAAAGTTCCTCTCGGTTTGGCCTCGACGACTCCGACGGCCTGACGGTCGACGATGAGGAGATAGTCGCACGTTCCGATCTTGAGTGGCGCTTCGCGAACAGCTATTCCGCGGCCCGCGACCGGGTTGAACTGTCGAAAGTCCTGGACGAGCCACCCTGACGCAACGAACTGCTCGTCGATCTGCTGGCGGGCGCTCTGTTCAGGGTTGATGTAGGACATGGGGGCGACGATCCACGTGGGGGCATGGCTCCAACAGCGTTGGGGAAACCCGTTCCAGGTGCTGAACGAAGAGTGTCCGCTGCTTGCGCGAGCGCCGAGACTTCATTGGATCGCTGTCAGGACGTTTGCCCCGCCTCCTGTTGGCGAACGATAGCCGATCCGTGCCGGTCGCTCAGGCGGCGACGCACAGCCATGGACCGAAGGTCGCCTGGGCGCATAAGTCTTACCGTCGAATCAGCGCGGTGAGAACGGCCATCAGGCGAACCAGAACGACTCGGGCTTGGGAGCTGCTGGCGGGCGCGGTTTCGAGATCGAGGAGGTCGAGAACGGCGAGGCACTCGAAAGCGCTGCCTCGCGCGATGGCGTAGTGGCGGGCTTGATCGCGGCCCGCGCGGCCTGCCCCTTCCGCGATGTT
>JANLWV010000482.1:0-2155 GCA_031364765.1 Vicinamibacteria bacterium | reverse complement strand
GGACAGCCGGGCCGCTTCGGCAACCCGAACTACATCAACAATGACCCTTTGAAGAACACCATCAACTCCTACGACATCCGGCTCGACGCTCGTCCGGGAGCGTCCGGCAAGACCCTCCTCTTCACCCGCTACTCGTATTCGAAAACCGAGCGCAGGGAACCACCGGTGCTTGGCCCCGTGGCTTCGGGCGATTTCAATTCTAATATCGATATCAAGGGACAGAGCGCGGTCATCGGTCTGACCCGCAACCTGACCAGCACCATGCTGCTTGACGTACGGGGAGCCTGGAATGAGATCCAGGGCGACACATTCCATCCCGCGTTCGGCCAGGACACCAATACCCAAGTAGGGATCAGAGGCATCCCCACGGACCCTCGGTACAGCGGAGGCCTCCCGAACACGAGCATAGGCGGACTGACTCGTTTGGGTGGGCCTTTTTTCCGGCCGCAGTTTCAGACCTCGAGCATCAAACAGCTCTCGGTCTCCCTCGCCTGGAACCGTGGCGCCCACTCATTCAAGTTCGGCGTGGAAAAACGCCGGGATTCAGTGGATTACATTGACCTCCGCTCGCTGAACGGCGAATTGAACTTCGCCGATGCGCGCTACACCGGTTCGGGCATCGGCGACTTCCTCCTCGGCATGGCCACTCAGCAGCGCCTGACCACGTTCCACGAAGCGAATCTCTACACCGACGGGACAGAGTTCTTCGTTCAAGATTCGTGGCGTCCGACCAGCAAGCTCTCGCTGAATCTGGGCCTCCGCTACGAATTCTTCACTCCCATGCTGGACCGCAACGGGACGATGACGAACATCGACCCCACGAACGGGCAGCGCGTCTTAGGCAAGGCTTCGGGTAGCTTGTTCGAGCGGTCGCTCATCCATCCCGATCGCAACAACTTCGCGCCGCGCCTGTCTTTCGCGTACTCGGCGAACGAGAGCATGGTGATTCGGGGCGGCTACGGCATCTACTACCAGCATACGGATCGTTACGGCTCCGAGAGCCAAATGGCCCTCAATCCGCCTCAACTTGTCGATGCCGACGTGTCGGCGGCCAGCGCCAACCAGGCTCCCACGTTCCCCCTGAGAGACGGATTCATTACCCTTACCCCCAACGACGTCAACCCCGCTCTGGTCCAATGGCGCATCCAGGACCCGAACCAGGACACGCCAATTGTGCATCAGTTCAGCATCGGACCGGATTTCAAGCTCAGCGATACGATGTCTGTCTCGGTGCAGTACGTCGGCAACAGGGTGCGTAACGGCCGCCGTATCGTCAATCTGAATCAGGGGAGGATCACACCCTCGGGCGTCGTGTTCCCATATGCGCAGTACGGCTACGGTACCGCCTATCTTGAGCAGATCCGCACGGTGGGCCGGACCGACTACAACGCTTTGCAGACCCAAATCCAGCGACGGATGACCAAGGGTTTGGGCTTCACCGCGTCGTTCACCTACGGAAGCGCCAAGGGCGATTTCCTCGACCACCTGGCGGCCGGCGGGGGCGCCACCGGCAACCAACCGCAAGACGTGTACAACCTGGATGCCGACTACGGCCCGTTGGAGTTCGACATCAAGAAGCGGTTCGTTCTTTCTCTTATCTATGAACTGCCAGCAGGTCGAGGTCGCGGGACCGAGCTAAAGGGCATCGGGCGGATCTTCATCGACTGGAGCCTGAATGGGATTCTGAGTCTCGAAGATGGCCGTCCGTTTACCATCACCGGCTCGAATCGAAGCAACACCGGCGGGGGCCACAGCTCGAGAGCGAACTGCCTGGGCGATGCCCAGCCGTCCGGATTTGACAAGACTCTCACCAAGTGGTTCGACACCACGCAGTTCGCGGATACCGTCGCGAATACCCACGGCACCTGCGGGATCAACACGGTGCGTGGGCCCGGGGCGAAGAACCTCAACATGTCGTTGTTCCGCAGCTTCCCGCTTCCCAGCGGCCGACACATCGAGTTCCGCGCCTCGGCGTTCAACCTGCTCGACTGGGAAAACTATGCCTTTCCGGGAAGCAGCGTGGCGAACACGACGACCTTCGGGGTCATTACGGGCGTGAGGAATTCACCGCGCGAGATGCAGTTCGCAGTCAAGCTCTACTTTTAAGGCTTCTTTTAGCTGGGGGGCGGTGACAAACGAGCGAGCGTCAGCAAGC
>JANLWV010000472.1:0-1571 GCA_031364765.1 Vicinamibacteria bacterium | reverse complement strand
GTTCGAGAAGGGTCTGATCGACCTCGGGTTCGAGACGATCCGCGGCGAACATCCGGTCACACCGCTTGTCGTCCGCGACACGCCGAAGACGCAGGCGCTGGTGAAACGCCTCTTCGCCCATGGAATTCTCGCCACCGGACTCTCCTATCCCGTGGTCCCCAAAGGGGACGAGGAGATCCGCTTCCAGGTCTCGGCGGATCACACCACAAAGGACATCGATACCGTGCTCAGCGTGCTCAGGAGCTTCTCGGCCTGACCCATGGCGCCCGCCTCCCGAGAGGCGGGTAGGATGTCGGGATGATGCTTCGCAGATCCCCAGCCGAGTTCGTCGTCGCTCTGGCGTGTTCCGTCGTGTCTATGCCCACCCTGGGTCAGACGGCTCGCTCATCGGAACGGGTGCCGCCCGCCCGCTTCGCCGATCCCGACCGCGCCACCAAGCTCGCACGCGCGTTCCCTGAGATCGACAAGGCGTTTCTCAACTTCGCGCAGGCTTCGAACATTCCCGGCCTCGCCTGGGGCGTCATCATCGACGGCGCACTGGTGCATTCGGGAGCCACCGGAGTCCGCGACACCGCGTCGAACGTGAAGGCCATGCCCGACAGCGTCTTCCGCATCGCGTCCATGACCAAGAACTTCACGGCCATGGCGATCATGAAGCTGCGCGACCAGGGACGCCTCTCTCTGGATGCGCCGGCTTCCCGCTATGTCCCCGATCTCAATGCTCTGCAGTACCCCACCACCGACTCGCCTGTCATCACGGTGCGCCACCTTCTCACGCACTCCGAAGGATTTCCCGAGGACAACCCCTGGGGCGATCGTCAACTGGCGGAGACGGACGCGACGTTGTCCCGCTGGATGCGCGCCGGCTTCCCGTTCTCGCAGGCGCCCGGGATGGGTTACGAATATTCAAATACCGGGTTCGCGATTCTCGGTCAGGTGATAGCCCGCGTTACGGGAATGCGGGCGCGCGACTACATCGACCGCGACATCCTGAAGCCCCTCGGCATGAGCTCTACCAAGTGGGAGGCCTCATCCGTGCCGGGCGACCGTATCGCCCGCGGCTACGGCCGCATCGACGGCAACTGGGTCGCCGAAAAACCGCTGGCCGATGGGTCGTACGGGGTCATGGGCGGGCTCTATTCCTCCGTCCCAGATCTCGCCAAGCTGGTGGGGCTCTACCTGTCTGGGTATCCGCCACGCGATGGCGAGGACACCGGGCCCATCAAGCGTTCCTCGCTGCGTGAGATGCAGATGCCCTACTCGCCGTATCGATCCACGGCTCTGCGCTCATCCGTCACTGCGCCTCTCTCCCTTTCGTCGGGCGGATACGCCTTCGGCCTGGGAGCAACCCAGACCTGTCGTTTCGCGAACGTGGTTTCTCACGGGGGCGGTCTGCCCGGTTACGGCTCGCAGATGCGCTGGCTTCCGGAATACGGCGTGGGCGTCATAGCGCTCGCGAATGCCACCTATGCGGGACCGGGACGCGCGGTGAACGAGGCTCTGGAGGCGCTCGCCCGAACCGGGGCTCTGAATCCGCGCGGGCCGCAGCCGGGCGCCGAACTCCTCAAGGC
>JANLWV010000405.1:0-4427 GCA_031364765.1 Vicinamibacteria bacterium | reverse complement strand
CCGCGCGTCTGTGGGACGACGGCGTGATCCGACCGCGCGATACGCGGATGGTTCTCGGTCTCGGCATCTCGGCCGCGTTGAACGCCCCGATTCCAGAGACGAAATTCGGCGTTTTCAGGATGTAGTCCGGCTCCCCCTCGTTCCGCGCGCCGCTGACTTAGCTGCGGCGGAGGTGGCCTTTAAGCACCTTCACACCCGTGGGCCGTTTGGGCTAAACCCAGGACCGCCCGTACGCCCCGTCCTCGGCCGCGAGGATTCCTTTGGCCACCTGAAGGGGTTTGAAGGTGTCCAGCATGACCGCGAGTTCGTCGGTCCACTTGACGCCCACCGACGCTTCCGTGCGCCCCGGCTGCGGCCCGTGCGTGAGACCGTCCGGATGCAGGGTGATCGATCCAAACGACACGCCCTTCCGGCTCATGAACTCGGCGCTCGCGTAGAAGATCACCTCATCCGACATCGCGTTGGTGTGGGCGTAGGGTGCGGGAATCGCGTCCTTGTCGAAGTCGTATGGTCGCGGGCAGAACGAGCAGATGACGTAGCCCTCCCCTTCGAAGGTCTGGTGGACGGGAGGCGGAAGGTGCGTGCGACCCACCTTCGGCTCGAAATCGTGAATCGAGAAAGCGTACGGATAGTAGTAACCGTCCCAACCGACCACGTCGAAAGGATGATGATCCAGAACGATCCGGGTCAGCGCGTCATGGGCTTTCACCACGATGCCGAAGCTGCCCTTCTCATCTCTTGCCCGCAGGTTCTCCGGAACGCGGAAGTCGCGTTCCGAGTAAGGCGCGCCTTCGAGGAGCTGGCCGTGATCGCCGCGATAACGACGCGGAGCGCGCACATAGCCCGGGCTTTCAAAGACCAGATACCGTTGCGGCCCAGCGCCAATAACAAATCGGTGCACGATGCTTCGCGGGACCACCACATAGTCGCCCGGGCGATAGGCGATGTCGCCGAAGGCGCTCTCCAGCGTCCCCTGGCCTTCGGCCACGTAGATCAATTCGTCGGCCTGTCCGTTTCTGGCGAAGGTGGCGTCGGTGATGGTGGGCCGGGCCAATGAGAGCGTGACATCGGAGTTGAAGAGAAGAGGCGCCCGATCCAGGGTGAGACTCGGACCGCAGGTCACCTTGCCGGAGTCGAAGTGCCGGTTGCGAAGGTCGCGGTTCGGTTCCGCTTCCAGCTTCACCTCTTTCAGCAGCTCGCTTGACTGAATCGCCGTCGGCAGGTGGAGGTGATACAGAAGCGATGACGGCCCGGTGAAGCCACGATTGCCCATCAACTCTTCGTAGTGAATGGAACCGTCGGGGCGGCGGAGCGCCGTGTGTCGCTTCGCCGGAAGCTGTCCGAGCCGGTGATATCGGTGCATATCCGCTGCTTCTTGTCCTCGCGGGCCTATTTTCTGGCGAAGCCGATCTTGACCACCAGAAACAATCCGCCCAGGTCGTCTTCTTCGTACACCTTGGAAATGCCGCCCACGCCGACCGCGTTCGAAGCGAACATGAGGCCGCCTTCGAGGCCGATGCGCACGGGGCCCTGCGCCCGCTCAACCCCCATGCGGGCCTCGAAGAGGCCGGCGCTACCGTTCGCTTTCTCGACCAGCCCCGCGATGGTGCTTTCCTCCCTCCAGGATAGGACGCCCCCGCCCACGCCGAGGTAAGGCGACACCGGCCCGATCTTGCCGAAACGGAAAGTGACCGAGGCCAGACTCTGGGTCATGGTCAGGGTCAGCGGGTGTCCGAGACGAAACGCCGGTGATGTTCGATCGACGGCAAACGCCCGCTCGCCATCACGGTTGATGCGCCTCACCTCGACCCCGAAACGCCAATGGGAGCCCCGGTCATAGGAAAGGCCCAGGCCGGCGCCAATGCCGCGCTTCTGGCCGAAGAGGGCCTTCTCGGTGTCCGGAGAGTTCGAGAGCGTTCGCAGACCCGCGTCGACCATGAGGGCCAGGGACCCGGCATGAACCTGCGCCGGTGCAACGAGCGAAGGCCCGAACGAGACGGCGAGGAGGAAACCGAGACGCCGGGGTTTCACTTGCTCAACCCCAAACCCTTGAGCGCCTCGGCCGGACGAATCAGTCCATGGCCAAACTGATCGTCGCGTCCCATAGCCCCAAGGTCTTCCGCTGTCTTCTCCATCAGGGCCTGAATGGCGCGCGGATCCTTGATTCCCTGTCTCGCGAGGAGTGCGGCGAGAGCCGACACCTGAGGCGCCGCCTGCGAGGTGCCGACCACGAAGTAATAGGCGAAATCATCGTAGCGCCCTTGCTCGGCCAGAGCCGGGTTGAAGGTCTGCTGCAGCACGCCGTCCGGGCGGCCATCGGCGGTGTCGTCACGCCGGATGTCTCCGCCCGGGGCCATGAGATCGAGATCGGCGCCGAAGCTTGAATAGGGTGCTTTCACCTTTCGAGCATCAACCGAGCCCACGGCAATCACGTTTCCGAACCCCGCGGGGAAATCCACCGGGCTGACGTTGTCGTTTCCCGCGGATGCGACCACCGTAATGCCGGCGGCAACCGCGCGGTCGATGGCGGATTGCAGACTCTGCGACCGGGTCGGTCCGCCCAGGCTGAGGTTGATGACCCGAACCGGATTGACCCCACCCTGGCGGAAGTTCACCACGTAGTCGATGCCCTCGGCGATTCCGGCATTGGAGCCGAAACCATCGGAGTCGAGAACCTTCACCGGCATGATCGCGCTCAAGTGGGCGATGCCCGACGCTCCGGTTCCATTGTTGGTCGCCTCGGCAATGATCGACGCCACATGGGTGCCATGGAAGTTGTCGTCGTTGGCATGCGTGTCATGGGTAAAGACATTGAAGCCGGGCAGAAAAACCGTGCCTCCGAAATCGGGCGCCTTGCGGAAGGGACCGAAGTCTTCGTAGGCGACGCCGGTGTCCAGGACCGCGACCGCCACCGACGGGTCGCCTTTCTGAATGTCCCACATGCGCTCGGCCCCGATGGTCCGCAGGTGCCACTGCAGGTTGTAGAAACTGTCATTCGGGGCAAAGTGAGCGCGAACCACACCGTCCTGCTCCGCGTATTCCACTTCCGACATCGCGCGAAACCGGTGCGTGAGCTCTATCGCATCCATGCCGGCCATCGGCTCAACGACGTAGCGCTTCGTGAAGGCGCTCCTTGAGGCGCGTGCGCCGCCCGCGTCTTCGACGCACCGCTCCGCCTGCCGATCGTCGACAGCGTCCTTGAACTGGACGATCACGCGGGACGCGTAGTCCTCCCGCGGGCTCCGTGCTGCTCGAACTTCCAGCTGAGCCGGGTCGAGGACGCGCAGGCCGTCGTCGGCTCTCACGTCATGGGTGGTAGGGGGGCGGCTTGAATCCGGAACCATCAGGCCCCACCACGAGAGACTGAGGCCCAGGGTGAAAAGGATTCTCCGACGCATTCCGGACGCGAGTATAGGACGCACCGTGGCGCAAACCATCGCAGACCATCAAAGAGCGCCAGAGACTCTCGCGTATCGTAAGAAGGTCATGAGGGCCTTGGGACCGCCACCGTTCGGCCTGACGCGTTCCGAAGCCCGCCTGCTCGCATCGCTTACCCCTCCGTTCCGGATTCAGGAGTACCTCGATACGGCGCTTCTCTACGACACGAAGGGCGGAACCTGTCGTTCGCCGCGCCGGGTCATCCGGGATGGACAGTGCCAGTGCATGGACGGAGCGCTCTTCGCCGCGGCGGCCCTGCGGGTTCAAGGCCGGCCGGCCCTGATCCTGGATCTTGAGGCGGATCAGGACGATGACCACGTGCTCGCCGTCTTCAAGACGAAGCACGGCTTCGGTGCTATCGGAAGGTCGAACTACTCCGGCCTGCGCTACCGCGAGCCGGCGTATCGCACGATACGGGAGCTGGTGATGTCGTACTTCGAGTCGTACTTCAATTTGAGGCGGCAGAAAACCCTCCGCGCCTACTCTCGGCCGGTGAACCTCGCGCGGTTTGACCGGATCCACTGGATGACTTCGGAGGAGGACCTCTGGGACATCCCCAATCACCTCCTCTCGATCCCTCATACAAGGATCTCGGCTCCCGCGGCGGTCCGTGCCTATTCAAGGGTCGACCAGCGGCTCTTCGACGCGGGCCTCCTGGGTCGACGCTAAGGCTCTTTCCCTGTGATTTTCGATCGCTTCGCGCCCAGGATTTCCGCTACCGAACGCCAGGCTCTTGACGCCGGGACCGTGTGGTTGGAGCGGAGCATCTTCGCCGGCCGGCTCAACTGGGATGAGGTTGAAAAAGAGGCCTATCCGACGCTGACCGTGGAGGAGCAGTTGTTCCTCGACGGTCCTTGCGAGACGGTCTGCCGCGCCGTCAACCCGTGGCTTTCCCAGGAAACGATGGACCTGCCGGTCGCCGCCTGGGAGATTCTGAAACGGGAACGCTTCTTCGGTCTGACCCTGGCCAGGGACCGGGGCGGGCGCGG
>JANLWV010000417.1:0-29751 GCA_031364765.1 Vicinamibacteria bacterium | reverse complement strand
GGCGCGTCCAGGAACTCCGCGACTGCAACATAGGAGGCGTCGTAGGCCGACAGGCTGTGACGCAGGGCGAAGGCGCGCCGGACCAGCGCATCGTCATGGTGCCGCTCTATTCTGAGATCGAGGAACCATTCGAGGCCGGTGATCGCCCGGTCCTCCGCGATCTGCCGATGGCGCAGGAGGCGGCGAAGGCCGCTCACGACTTCGACGTCAACGAGGTGAGGCGCGTGGAGATCCTCTCCGAGAACACGATCGGCGAGTTCTTCGCTGCCCGGGTGGCGCAGAATCATGCTGAGCGCCGCCGAGGCGTCGAGGACGATCAACGCGACTCGCGGCCCTTCCGAACAAGAGTCGCCGCGCTCTCCCGGGACTTCACCTTCGTCAGCGCATGAAAGCGCCGGAGCAACTCGTCGCGCGTCGGTCGGGCGATATCGCGCTTCAGCACGTCAAGGGCATAGTCGGAAAGGGCGACGCCTTGGAAGGCAGCGCGAGCTTTCAGCGCCCGGTGGATCTCGTCGGGGACATCACGGACTTGAAGCATGACGGACATGTGAAAACGCTACAGTACATGCGATTCACATGTCAAGGGATGGAGGTCGCGCCTACGCCTTCGTGGCGGAGGCCGGTTGCGGCTTGCCGAGGTGCGGTTCCAGTCTCGACAGGATCAACTTCGCGAGCTCAGGGTGGCCGCGCTTCCAGAGATCCTCGATATCGAGGTCCACCACATTCTTCGACAGGCCGGGGAATCGCCGCCTGATGGCGGTGACGTGGTGATCTTCGCTTTCATTCATCACAAAGACGTCATCGGCCCAGTCGAGCAGCTCGCGGGTCACCACCACCTGGGCGAAGGGTGCGACGCCACAGGACTTCACCTCGAAACGGGGATCGTTCCCATAAAGATCCTCGGCCGTCTTGGACCGATCGACGTTGGCGGTGCACACAAACAGAATGTGCTGGCGATGTGCGCCTTGGCCGAAAAAATCCATGGGGAGCGCGGGATTCTAGCCCGGCGGCGACTTCAAGCGTTTCCCCACGGCCTTGCTCACGCGGCCTATACTCAGTCGCACAATTTCCGCGAAGGGCCCAACGAGACGCGCCCGACAGCCCGTGACCTTGCGCCCCTTCGACCTCCTCAACTCTCTTGGAGATCAGCATGATGAAAAGACATCCTCGCCCCGGGCTTGCTCTGCGCGCAGGTGCGGGCCTTTTCGGTGGCGCCGTCCTTCTGCTTTCGGCACCCGCGGCACGAGCCGCCAAAATCCCGGCCTACGCCATCACGAAGGCCAAAGTGGTCACGGTGTCCGGCGCGGTCTTGGACAACGCGACCGTGGTTCTGCGCGACGGCGTCGTGGTTGACGTTGGGCCCGCGGCGGCGATCCCCAAGGACGCGCGCGTCTTCGACGGAACTGGACTCACGATCACACCCGGCTTGATCGACGCTTACTCGGGCGCCGGCATGCCGGCCCCACGCCCCGCGGGCGGCGGCCCCGGTGGCGGCGGCGGGGCGGTAGCCACGGCAGCGGCGACGCCCGCTCCGAACCCAATCGCCCCGGCTTCGAACATTTATGAGAGGGTTCGCGCGTCGGAGGCGCTGCGGGCGCGCGATTCGGGCGTCACCACGATTGTTCCTATCCCGCGCGAAGGCCTGGTGTTCGGATCGGCCGCGGTGATGAACCTGATCGGCGAGCGTCCAGAGGGGATGGTCGTGAAATCGAACATTGCTCTTGCCGCCAGTATCGCGACGCTCGGACAACGCTATCCCGGATCGCTCATGGGCACGATGGCCTTCTTCCGCCAGGCCCTCATGGACGGCACGCATCACCGGGCCGAGGTGGGGGCGTACGAGAAGGCGCCCTCCGGCAGGAAGAGACCCGCCTTCGACCCGGGTCTCGAGGTCTGGGCGGACGTGGCCTCGGGTGCCACTCCCCTGCTGCTCCAGACGCCCCGCATCGGCGACCTGCGCCGGGCGTTTGCTCTTGCCGACGAGTTCAAACTGAAGCTCGTGCTCGCGGGGAACACGCAGGCCTTTGAAGAAACGGCGCTCCTCAAGGAGCGGAAGCCCGCTCTTCTCGTGAGCGTCAATTTCGACCCGCCGCGAGTGGGTGGCTTCTTCGGCGGCAACGACGATGACCGGGACCGGGCCGAAATCGAGAAGGCGGAGAAGAATCCGGCGGCTCTCGACAAGGAGGGTGTGAAGTTTGCCCTCGTCTCCGGCTTCGCCCCGGATTTCCTGGCCGGCATTCGAAAGGCCATTGAGAAGGGTCTGCCCCGCGAAGTGGCGCTCCGGGCCTTGACGCTCACGCCCGCGGAGATTCTGGGGGTCGCGGACGTTATGGGCAGCATCGAAAAGGGCAAGATCGCGAACGTTGTGGTCTGGTCGGGCGAGCCCCTCAGCAAAGACGCGAAGGTCAAGGTGGTCTTCGTCGATGGCGAGTTGTACGAACCCGAGGAGAAACCCGCGGTGCCGCCGGGCGGAGAACCTCCCCGACCCGGAGAGGTCCGGGACGAGGTGAAGCGATGAAGATCCAAATGTCGAAGTATCCAGGCTTCATCGTCCTCGGCGCCCTCATGGCTTGGGGCGCGCGCACCGAAGCGCAGGACACCGTCACCGCAATCACCCACGCGAAGATCATGACCGTCGGCCCGGCGGGCACTATCGAAAACGGCACGATCCTGATCAAGGGCGGCAAGATCACGGCCGTCGGCGCGAGCGTGACCGTGCCCACGGGCGCCACGATCATCGATGCCTCGGGCCGTGTCGTCACCCCGGGCCTCATCGACGCCCACTCCCACACCGCGGTCGAGGACGGCGTGAACGAGTGCACGAACATCGTGACCGCCGAGGTCCGAGTGACCGACGCCCTCGATCCGCGGGACATCAGCATCTACCGGCAGCTCGCAGGCGGTGTGACCGCGGCGAACATACTGCACGGCTCCTGCAACTCGATCGGCGGTCAGAACGCGACGATCAAGATGCGCTGGGGCGTAGCGTCGGGCGACGCCCTCATCTTTCAAGGAGCCCCTCCGGGGATCAAGTTCGCCCTCGGCGAGAACCCGAAGCGTTCGAACTTCAACGTGGGCACGCGGCGCTATCCCATGACCCGAATGGGCGTCGAGGTCTCGATCCGCAACGCGTTCCTCGAAGCCAAGGCCTACAAGAAGGAGTGGGACGACTACGAAGCCTCGTCCAAGGCGGCAGCGCCGCCTCGCACAAGCCGCGGCTCCGGGAAGGCGACAACCGCGCCCGCGCCACTCCCGGTGGCTCCAAGGAAAAACCTGCAGATGGAGGCTCTGAAGGAGATTCTGGAAGGCAAGCGCCTGGTCCACGCCCACTCGTACCGCGCCGATGAGATCCTGATGCTCATCGACGTCGCGAACGAGATGGGCTTCAAGATCGCCACGTTCCAGCACGTCCTCGAGGGCTACAAGGTCGCGACCGAAATGGCGAAACACGGGGCGGGCGGGTCGACGTTCTCCGACTGGTGGGCCTACAAGATGGAGGCGTACGACGCCATCCCTTACAACGCGGCCATCATGGCGAGCCATGGCGTCGTGGTGTCGCTCAACTCCGACTCGGACGAACTCGCGCGACGACTCTACTGGGAGGCCGCCAAGACCGTCCGCTACGGCGGCGTGTCAGAGGACGAGGCCTTCAAGATGGTCACCCTCAATCCGGCGAAGCAGCTCTGGATCGACAAGTGGGCGGGCTCAATCGAAGTCGGCAAGGACGCGGACCTCGCGATCTTCAAGTCGCATCCGTTTGCGCCCGACACGCGTGTGGAAATGACGCTGGTGGACGGCAAGGTGATGTTCGATCGAAGCAAGGATGTGGCCGCCCGCAAAGGGGTCGCGGCGACGCTTGGCGGAGGTGGGCAGTGAGAATCGACCGATACATCACGGTTTTCGCCTGTGCGGCGCTCGTCTTCTTAATGCCCCGCGCGTCCTCGGCGGCCGATGCGCCTCTCGTCATCGCGGGAGCCAGAGTCGTGACCGTTTCCGGAGCGGTGCTGGAAAACGCCTCGATCGTTATCCAGGACGGCAGGATCGCCGCCCTGGGAAGCGGTCTCGCCGCCCCCGCGGGCGCACGCATCATCGACGGCCGCGGCAAGACCGTTTACCCGGGCCTCTTCGACGGGCTAACGACGCTGGGCCTCGTTGAAGTGGGCCAGGGCGCTCCCGGAACCGTGGACACGAACGAGACCGGCGATGTGAATCCGCACGCGAAGTCCTGGGTCGCCCTTCATCCCGACAGCGAGCTCCTCCCCGTGGCCCGCGCGTTTGGCATCACCACCGCACTTTCGGCTCCCGGAGGGGGCCTGATCTCCGGCCAGAGCGCGGTGATCCGAACGGTGGGCGACACGATGACGGGCCTCACCGTCAAGAGCGCCGTGGCCATGCACATGCGCTATCCCACGGGCGCCCCCGTGATCGACTTCTCTCAGGGCATCCCGAACCTCGAGCCCAAGACCTTCGAGCAGCGCGTTTCGGAGCGGAAGAAGAACCAGGAGAAGGAGCTTCTGAGGCTTCGCGGGCTTCTCGAAGAGGCGCGCGCCTATGGAGAAGGACTGGCGTCCGGGTTAGCACTCAAGGTCGACCTGCCGATGGAGGCCCTGGCCCTCGCCGCCTCGGGCAGGATTCCCGTGGTGATGCGCGCCAATGCGGAGGCGGACATCAAGGGCGCCATCAAGTTCGCGAACGAGAACAAACTCAAACTGATCATCGCGGGCGGCGCCGAAGCCTGGCGTTGCACCGACGACCTCAAGAAGAGCGACGTTGCCGTGCTGATGGGCGTCGACCAGCTGCCGACTCGCGAAGCCGATCCTTACGATGCGGCCTACGCCAACGCGGCAACTCTTCACAAAGCCGGCATTCGATTCGCGATCGTCACCGATGACGCCTCGAACTCTCGAAACCTCCCGTTTGAGGCGGCGATGGCGCACGCGTTTGGCTTGTCTCGCGAAGCGGCGCTGCGGTCGATCACACTCTCCCCGGCGGAGATCTTCGGCGTGTCGAGCAGCCTCGGCTCGATTGAGGCCGGCAAGGCCGCAACCCTCATCATCACGAACGGCGACATCCTCGACCATCGCACGAGTATCACGAACGTCATCATCGACGGGCGTGAGGCGTCGCTCGACAACAAACACCAGCGGCTGTACGAGCGATACAAAGCCCGGCCCTAGGCCAGGAGTGCTTCAGGGGGCGTCGCGTCACGAGGTTCAACAAATGGCGCTTAGCAAGACGAAGCCAACAACCCCTGGACCGAAACCGGGAGTCAAGGGATCGGCCGCGCCTCCAGACGTTCGCGGATTTGAGGTGCAACTTTCCTGTCCGCACTGCGGCGGTCCTTTCGTCGCCTCGGATGCGACGGTGAGCCACACCTGCGACCACTGCAAGTCGCTGCTGATCGTCGAAGCGCCGGAGCGCGAGGAAGTGTTCGTCGAGCCGGCGCAGGTGAGCGACCCGGCCGCGATTCTCGAGACGCTGCTCCGCTACCGGATCGACGCCCATCGAGCGACGCTGGTCGCCAAGCACAGCGACGAGGAAGGCAATCCGCCTCCTGAGCTTCTGATTTCCGCCCGGTTGAGGCGATTCGAAAACCGCCTGCGTGAGAGTGCCAAGATCATCGACTGCCGCCTGGTTCAGGTTCCCTATCGCCAGACCTCTGGGAAAGTGGTGCAGGCCGTGCTCGGCCGTCACGGTGACGGAGCCAAGACGGCACGGCTTCGGGCCTACATCGCCGAGCAGACAACACCCGCGTACGACCCGGCCCGTTTCAACCTACGCGACGCCGGCCTCCGCCTGGGCCGTAGCGTCTTCCGCCCCCTCCTGAGCGCCGATATCCCGAAACTCGGCCGATTCGTGCCGCGGGCGACGACCGACACGTCGCGTCGTGAACTCGAGAAGTGGCGCAACCAGAATCTGGAAGCGGGGTTCGAATCGGTCGCCAAACAGGGACAGGTGGCGGTGACGTTCGAAGCCACGGTGTACCGGCCGTACTATCTGGTCCGCGCGCTGCTCGACCGCGGCGACGAAACGCTTCTCTTCGACGGTGGCTTCGGAACGATCGCCGGTTACCTGACCGACGACGAGCGCAATGACTTCACTCGGGGCAAAGATACAGACCCCCTCGGAACCAAAGGCGCTTCCTTCCGGCATGTCGCCGTGGCGCCGTCGCGCTGTCCCAACTGCGGCATGGACCCGAAGCTCGCCGACGAGGCCATCGTGTCGGTGTGCGGCAACTGCCACGCGGGCGTTTCTCCATCGGCCAAGGGGCTTGTCCTCGTGAACTACGAACGCGAAGAGGGCCTTACCCCGAAGCGCGATGTCGCTCTCCTGCCTTTCTGGCGGTTTCCCTTCGAAGTTGTTCTCCCCGGCGCGCCGCCGATCAAGACGCTCGGAGCGTACGCCGCCGCCATTTTTCCTCAAGCCCCGCCAAAGGGCTTCGCGCCGCAGGGCGCTTCGGTTTACGTGCCGGCATGGCGCCTCCTGACTACAGAGGCCGGGGACGAGGCCTTTTCCGAACTTGGGCGCGCGCTTCACGCCTGCGCGTGGAACTGGACGCCGGACCGCGTTGGTCTCGACGCCCGACCCCGGTTCGTGCCCGTGACCTTGCCCGAGGAAGAGGCAAGGCAGCTCGCATGGACGACGCTGTTTGCTCTTCACACCAAGGCTTCGGCGGCGCGCCTCAATACGCTTCTCCTGAAGCGCATGCTCTTCGACGCGAAGCTCACGTTCGGCAAGGGTTCGGTGGCGCTCGTCGCCTTCACCGAGAAGGACAAGCTGTACGTTCGACCCGAGGTGAGCGTCCCGCGCCTGCTGATCGACGGCGGTCCGACGCTCGCCGTGCAACATGTCACGGTGCAGGCGGCCGCGGCTGCGTTCGTGTCCTCGCAGAATCGCCCGTCTCTGGCAAGCCGCATGAACGCAGCCAAGTATTCGTCCTCGGGGGACTGATGTCAGGTTCATGCCCTTCGGGTGGATCTGAGGGTCCTCATCGGCTCGGGAGCAGCGATTCAGTTCGAGCTGGAGATCGAGATCACGACGATGGCCACGATGATCACTGCGACTGCGGCGAAGAAGATCTTCACCCACGAGAGCGGATGCTCCCCGGCGATTTTCCCGGTGTAGCCGTTCACCACGACCTGGAACGGTTTGCCGTGATAGGCGTACGTCAGCAGCCAGAGGGGCGCGAGGACGTGCTTGAACGTTTGGGCGGAGTACTGCTGCTCCGCTTCGAGGCTGCGGTAGGTGTCGTCTGGAACCTGCTCGCCGCACAGAGCCAGAGTCTGGCGCTCCATCTCGGCGCGCGAGGTCTGAGAGGCGGTCCTCAAATCGACCTGATAGCGCTCGACCACGAATCCCGCGAGATACCCCGAGTCGTACGGCACGGCCTCTTTGGTTGGAAACGGTTCCACTTGGCGAAGCAGTTTTGGATGGACGCCCTTCGAACCGCAGATCAGCTCATCGTCGAATAAGTGCTCAAGGTCTCCGGAGGCGGGGCTCCAGCGGGTGTGCTGCACCCGCCTCGTGCGCTGCTGGCCGTTCTCGGTGTATGTCTCCGTGGTGTAGTAGTAGGTGCCGGACTCGGCCGTCCAGGTCGCATGAACCCTCGCGTCGAACGTCCAGTACGGAACGTACAGGCCGCGCAACGTGTCGGTCATGGCTTGTTCGCCGAGAGCGTTCGGCGCGAACCAGCGCGAGCCGTACCAGCGGCGCATGTCTTCCCGAACCCGCGACTCCGAAACCTTCATCGGCAGCAGGCTCTCGGGCCGGATGATCTCGTTGACGTCCTTGTAGGGCACGAGTGCCGCCGACCCGCAGAATTCGCAGTTCTGGGCCACGCGATTCCTTTCGAAGGACGAGATCGCCTGGCAGCTCTGGCACTTCACTTCGATCGCCTCTCGGGCGAAGCCCACTTCGCGACCCTTGAGCGAGGCCAGGGTCTGCTTGAGATCGTGCTCGATGATCACGCCCACGGCTTTCAGTTCTGACGCGGACTCGGTTCCGCAGAAACCACAGATCAGGGCGTGCTTCCCCGGATTCCAGGTGGCCTCGGCCCCGCACGCGGGACAGGCGTACTTGCTGCTCGCTTGAACCTCAGCCATGCGGTTGGGAACTGACGAACTCAGCTTCCGTTCCTACGAGGGGAGTGACGCGTCGATCCCGGCTTGCGCCCGAGTCCAGAGAAGCGCCGTAAATAGCGGCCAGTGGATCCCGGCTTGCGCCGGGACAACGCAGGGTGCTGACTGCCTCAGCACCCTGCTAGCTCTTAAGAAACTCGTCGAGGGCGGCGCGGGTGATCCGGAACTGAGTGCCGATCTTCTTCGCCTTGAGTTCGCCCGACTCAATGGCGGCGATCACGTCGGCCTCGGATACGCCCATGAGTTTGGCCGCCTGAGCCGGGCCAAAGAGTTCCGGAATGCCCGATCCCGCGGCGGGAGCGGCGCCTGGCGCCGCCATCCCCTGCACCATCTGCTGGGCCATGGCGAACCCCATCGCCATCTCCATCGGTCCGCCAACGCCGCCGGAACCACCGGTCTGAGGCAGGGACTGCCCCATCTGATACTTCACGTAGTCGTTCAGGTTCCCAAGCGTCGACATGGCGGCACGCTTGTCGATAGCCTGCTCCACCTCGGGTGGAACCGAGACGTTTTCGATGATGAACGAGCCGAGTTCGAGGCCGTACTTCTCGCGGATCTTCGGATTGATGACGTTAAGGAGGGCGTCGCCCAGTTCGCCGTAACGGCCCACCAGGCCGACCACCGGTATCTTGGCGGCGCCGAGCGCGTCGGAGAACATCGACACCAGGCGCGACCGCATGGCGTCGGCGAACTCATCGAGCCGGAAATTGTGGTCGGTGCCGGCCACTTCGGTCAGGAACACCTTCGGATCCACCACCCTAAAGTCGTAGGTGCCGTAGGCCCGGACGCGGACGATCCCGAAGTCGGCGTCCCGCATCATGATGGGATTGGCGGTGCCCCACTTGTTGCCGGTGAAAAGCCGGGTGTTGACGAAGTAGATGTCGGCCTTGAAGGGCGACTCGAAACCGTACTTCCATCCCTTGAGCCGCGACAGAACGGGAATATTGTCGGTGGCCAGGGTGTGCTTGCCGGGGAAGAACGTGTCGCCGTACTGCCCGAGATACACGCTCTGGGCGAGCTGCGACTCGCGCACGATGAGCTGGGCGCCGTTCTTGATTTCCTTGTCTTCGTCGGGGAAGAGCCACGAAACCGTGTCGCGGGAGTCATCCTGCCACTGAATGATCTCGAGCAGCTGACTCTTGATGAAACTCTTCAGATCGACCATGGGAATCTCCTTCGGGGCTTCGGTCTCAGTGATTACGCAATGCCTGGATCCGATGTTCCAGCAAGGGGTGGGTCGAGAAGAGAGCCATGAAACCGGGGGCGCCGGAAATCTTGAAGCTCGCGAGCGCAGGCGCCCGGGGGTCCATAACCTGCGGGCCTTCAGCCAGACGTCGGAGGGCCGCCACCATGTTCTCGCTGCCCACAAGTTGCGCGGCGCCCGCATCCGCCCGGAACTCGCGGTGCCGCGAGAACGAGGCGGTGATCAGCGATCCGGCGAGGCCGAGGACGATCTCGGCGACGACCCGGACCCCGAAGTACATCATCGACGAGCCGCGTTCATCCCGCGCGTTGCCCGCGACCACGGAGGCGATGATCCTGGAGACGAACATGACGAAGGCGTTCATGACCCCCTGGAGCAGGGTCATGGTGACCATGTCGCCATTCGCGACGTGCGACATTTCGTGGCCGAGGACGGCCTCAAGTTCGTTTCGCTTCATGGCCTTCAGGATTCCGGTCGAGACCGCGACCAGGCTTCGATTCTTCGAAGGTCCGGTCGCGAACGCGTTCACCTCGGGCGAGTTGTAGATCCCGACCTCGGGCATGGGCAGTTGGGCCTGCTGGGCCAGACGCTGCACGGTTCGATGGAGCCAGTCGGCGTCTGCATCGCCCGTGTTGCCATCGACGAGCTTCACGCCCATGCCGCGTTTCGCCATCCACCTGGAGATGAGGAGCGAGATCAAGGCGCCGCCCAGGCCCCAAACGAAGCAGAAGATCGCCAGCGGAAGCAGACCCTCGTTCGGTCGAACCCCGAGCAGGCCAAGAATGATGGAGATCGTCGTAACGACGGCGAGGTTGGTGAGGAAGAAGAGAATCAGTCGTGTGGCCATGTGGTTGTTCCTCGGTTGGAAGTGTGCGGAGAGGGAATCCTATCGACCCGCAGCCGCAGGGCGGAAATCACGGGGGACAGCAACTCCGGATCGATCACGTTCACGGTCGCTACGAGACTTCTTGAGGCCACGATGACCTTCACCCACGTCCTCAACCGAGGCGGCCGGGGCGTCAGGCCCCATCGATCGCACCCTGGCGATCCTGTCGGGGCTTAAGCTTGGGCTTCCCGAAGTCCAATAAAAAATGTCGACTCCTGATCCCTCCCCGGCGTCTCTCACTTTTTTCGATGCCCTGGGTACGGTGGCCCAGAGCCTTTCCGCCGAGCGAGAGGAAGCGGACAACCTCACCCGTTGCTTGAAAACACTCGTCGAGTCCTCGCACGCCGCCCAGGGAGTCGGTTTGCTCCAGGGCCCTTCGGGTCTGACCGTGGTGGCCGAGTACGGCGACCTGGACGAGACCACACGCCTCGCCCATTTCACTTTGTCGCGGCTGTGTCTCGAAACGGGGCAGGCGGTTGCCGAAGGGCACGGGGTGGGGTGGCTGGCCGCGACCCCGCTCATGGGCCTGGAGGAGACGTTCGGCGTGTTGGCTTTCTATGTCGCCGATTCAAACCGGCCTCCCCAGCCCTTCCTCTCCGCACTCGGCCGTCTCGTGGGGTCAGGCCTCGACGCCACTAGGCGCTATGCCGAGATGCGGACGGCCGCCCATCGCCTGGAGAGACTGAATCGTCTCACCACCGCACTCACCGCAGGCGGCGATCTGGCCGCGGTGGTTGCGCCCTTCGCCGAGGAGATGCGCGGTCTCTTCGATTTCGACCGCCTCGCCTGCGGTTTCGTCAACGAAGGCGGCGACTACGTGGAGCTCGTCACCCACCCCGTTGAGGAGAGCTGGGGCCAGGGCGCGGTGGTGCCCCTGGTGGGGAGCGGTGTGGGCCATGCGATTCTGGAAGGCAAACCCGTCCTTCAGAAGGACATCCTTCACTCTCACCGCTTCCTGGAAGATATGAAGCTCCTGGAGGACGGCATCCGGTCGTACGTCATCCTTCCACTCGTGGCGAGAGGCAAGGCGCTTGGGGTGGTGGCTCTTGGCTCGAGGCAATCCGAAGCCTTCGAGACGGAGACCATGGTGCGTCTCCAGCCCCTCATTTCACACCTGGCCCTCGCTTTCGACAACGTGCACCTGATGCAGCGGTTGCGCGATCTCTCCATCACCGACGAGGTGACCCCGCTTTTCAATCATCGTTTCTTCCACCAGATGCTGGAACGCGAGATCAAGTTCTCAGACCGGTACAAGAGCCAGGTCTCGATCGCGTTCATCGACCTCGATCATTTCAAGCCGATCAACGATGTCCACGGCCATCTTCGAGGCTCCCACGCCCTCCGCGAAGTGGGCTTCCTGCTTCGCACCGCCGTCCGGGAGACGGACTATCCGGCGCGCTACGGCGGCGACGAGTTCGTGATCATCCTGCCCCAGACCGACGGCGATGCGGCGCGAGTCCTCGGCGATAAGTTCAGAGAACTCATTGAAGGGCACACCTTTCTTCAGGAGGAAGGCATCAACGCGAAAATCGGCGCGTCGGTCGGGATCGCCACGTACCCCGACGATGCGAAAACGAAGCCCGATCTCATCCGGCTGGCCGACAAGCGGATGTACGAAGACAAGGCTCTGCGCAAGACCGGCCGGTAGGCCCTTTCCAGCTCCCTTCAGTTGCCGGAGGCGAGCCGGGTCAAGGCCTCGCCCTTCAGGCGGAAGACCGTCCACTCGTCGAGCGGTTCGGCGCCCAGCGACTTGTAGAAGCCGATGGCGGTTTCGTTCCAGTCGAGGACCGACCACTCCAGGCGTCCACAGTTGCGATTGGTGGCGAGTCTGGCCAGGTGCTTGAGGAGGGCCCGACCGACACCCTTCCCGCGCAGCTCAGGCTTCACGAAAAGGTCTTCGAGATAAAGACCCGGCTGGCCCAGAAAGGTCGAGAAGTTGTGGAAGAAGAGCGCGAAGCCCGCCGGTTGGCCGTTCCACGTGGCGATGACGCATTCCGCGTATGCCCTCTCGCCGAAGAGCGACTGGCGCAGACCTTCTTCCGTCGCCACCACCGCGCCTCCGAGACGTTCATACTCGGCGAGCGCCTTGATGAAGAACAGGATCTGGGGAACGTCACGCTCGGTTGCCATGGTCAGCGAAAGTTGAGGGGAATCGCTCATGGGGCCTTCCTGGTCGCGGTCACCAGCAGACGATAGCCGTCGTTCCAGGGAAGCAACACGTCGAGGCGCGAAAACATCCACACGAGTGGAAAGGCCACGCGGTAGGCGGTGAAGAGCTTCGCATGACGATGGAGATCGCTTCCGCTCACTACCACCCCTTTCCTTGATCCCTTCTTCCCCAGGCTTTCGAGGCCCCACTGCATCGCGGCGTCCACCGCCTCCGAAAATGCCTTGGTGTAAGTCCGGGTTTCGCCCACGTCGAAAGCCGCCCGCAACAGGGAACGAAGAGACTCCCGCGTGTAGCCAGGCCGGACATGACCATGTTTCTCATCGGTCTGCCCGAGCCCTACACGCAGCCGCCGCAGGAGAGTGTTGCGGGCATGGGGCGTGTTGACGATGAGTTTCCCGCCCGGCTTCAGCACGCGCGCGAGCTCGGCCACAAACGGGACTTCATCCTCGACGTGCTCGATCATGTCGACGACCACCACCACGTCAAACTCCCTATCCGCGAAGGGGAGTCGCTGTTCGTTGACCAGATGGACGTCCGTTTCGACCAGGCCTCGAATCGCCTCGACAGTTTCCGGGGTCAGATCCCCGGAAGCCCACGACCCGCCCTGGCGTCGAAGCAGCAGACTCACGACGCCGTTGTCCGAGCCCAGATCCAGGCAGCGCTTCCTTTCGACGTTCCCCAGAACGGAAAGCAGGGCCCTGACCTTGTCTCGCTTGAGGGGCGACTTTGAGAAGAGGCGGAGAGCCCAGGGCTCAGACACGATCGAACCTCGCAATCACGGGGGATCCGAAAAGGGCGCGAAGCCCGAGTCCGCCGGCTATGGCCTCCAGGCTGCGGGACAATCCCGGCGCCTTCAGCGCGCGATGGAGGGCCATGGGCCAGAAGAACTGCGGCCGTCTTTCGCGGAGGCGGAAACCATTCTGCCGAAAGAGGTCTACGACCTCGGCGTCCCGCATGACCAGAAAGGGCCGGGTGTTCTGCTCGACCCGCCTCTTCGCCGCGAAGAGAAATTCGGAAGCAGAGTTGAAACTTCGGGTCGTCGCGTAGTCGACAATGACGGCGAGACGCGCGGGCCGGGTGAGGCCCGTGATCAGTGCCTGAAGATCGCGGGCGTGCGCGAGGAGTCTGTAGCTGAGAACGACATCGAACGAATTCGATTCCACCGGCGGATTCCTCAAATCCCCGGTTAGAAGGCCGACACGACCGGAGTCTACGGACGGCCGGAGCGAGGTAGCGACGGCAAGCGGAGAGCTTGCCAGAACGCTCACCCGGTGGCCGCGGTTCGCGAGGGTTGGCGCGACCTGACCGTGGCCCCCTCCCACGTCCAGGACGCTTCGGGCCTCGAGGTCTTTAAGGAGGTCAAGAGTGATCTCCAGTTGGCTGGCGAGCATCCATTCACCAACCGGCGAATCGAACCGCCGCGCATAGCCCGTAGACGCGGTTTCGACATCGGCATCCTCGGGAGGCGCGCTCACGCGGGAAATTCGATCATGTTTGCCGTGGAAAGGCCGAGTCGCCGAGCCATTTCAGCGCGTGGGCGAAACCTGATTGCCCGCCGGCGGGGTCGGAGTCGGCGAAGGTGTGGAGGAGGGTGTGGGCGGATCATCCGGTTCAAGAGGTTCGGGGCCAGTTTCATCCGGCACGATCTTGTCGGGTTCGTTCCCCATGTCGCGGATATCTCGTCTAAGGTAGCCGGCCCATCGCATTTGCCGGAGAACCTTCCGGGTGGCGCGGGCGTGGAGGCTCGGGTTTATGCGCGGATTGATCCGTCGTGGCGACGGGATCATGGCCGCGAGGCCCGCTGCCTGATCCGCGTCGAGGGACGCGCAACTTATACCGTAGTAGCGCCGCGCCGCCGCCTCGCAGCCGTAGACGCCGTCGCCCCATTCAATGACATTCAGGTAGATCTCGATGATCCGCTTCTTGGGCAGGTCGTCCTCCATCCACGAGACCACGATGGCCTCGCGGGCCTTGCGAATCAGGCTTTTGTAGGTGGTGAAGAAGAGGTTCTTCGCGAGCTGCTGGGTGATGGTGCTGCCTCCCCGGGCGTACCGGCCTTTTTCGATGTTGGTTTCGAGAGACTCCCTGATCGCGTCCCAGTCGATGCCCTCGTGGCCGAAGAAGTTTGGATCCTCCGCGGACAAAACGGCGTGGATGAGGTTTTTCGAGATGCCGCGCAGGGGGACGGTTTTCTGCAACCGTCGGGGTTTCCGGCCGGCATCGCGGGCTTCTCCGTCCCGCTGCCGCATCACGCTCGTCTCGCTTGGCACAGCACGGGCGAGGCCGCGCACGTCGGACCTCGCGGGGAGGCCCAGGAGAATCCAGGCGCTAACGAGCAGCGACCCGGCGAAAAGCGCCAGGGCGCCCTTCATCATCACGCGCAGGAAACGTGTCAGAAAGATCCTCTATCTGACGCCCGCAAAGGAACCGGTTCGGGCGACCCTCGGTTGATACACTAAAAGTCCGCTGATGCTGCAAGAAACGCTGAGAAACAAGTACGAACTGGTCATCGGGCTCGAAGTCCATTGCCAGATGAAAACCCGGACCAAGCTCTTCTGCTCCTGTCCCAATCACTTCGGCGACGAGGCGAACACGAACGTCTGTCCGGTGTGTCTGGGCCTTCCCGGCGCGCTTCCCGTGATCAGCCGCGAGGCCGTCACTCTGGCCCTGCGGGCGGCCCTCGCCACGAACTGCACGATCCACGAGACCTCGGTTTTCGCCAGGAAGAACTACTTCTATCCGGACCTGCCCAAGGGTTACCAGATTTCCCAGTACGACCGTCCTTATGCGACGGACGGGAAGGTCGAAGCCAGAAACGCGGACGGGACGTCCACGACGATCCGGCTCGAACGCATTCACATGGAGGAAGACGCGGGCAAACTCCTCCATGAGGGCTTCCCCTGGTCGAAGGACAAAAGCGGAGTGGACCTGAACCGAAGCGGCTCTCCTCTTATCGAGATTGTGAGCAAGCCCGATCTCCGCTCCGCTCAGGAGGCCCACGACTACCTGACCGCATTGAAGGCGATCCTTGTCTATGCGGACGTCTCCGACTGCAACATGGAGGAAGGTTCTCTGCGCTGCGACGCGAACGTGTCGGTGCGCGAGCGAGGCTCCGAAAAGCTCGGCACCCGCACCGAGGTCAAGAACCTCAATTCCTTCCGAAACGTGTCGCGGGCCATCGAGTACGAGTACGAGCGCCAGGTGGCTCTCGTCGAGGCCGGGCACAAGATTCTTCAGGAGACCCGCCTCTACCGGGCCGACCAGGATGAAACCGCGTCGATGCGGTCGAAGGAGGACGCGCACGATTACCGATATTTTCCCGAACCGGATCTTCCGCCCCTCGTGATCTCGGCGGAATGGCGCGGCGACGCACTCCAAGCCCTTCCCGAGCTTCCCTCGCCCAAGCGCGCGAGATTTGTGAGGGAGTATGGGATTCCACCCTACGACGCCGAGGTGCTCACTTCGACCCGTGAAGTCGCGGCTTTTTTTGAAGAGGTCGCGAAGGGCTGCGGCAACGGCAAGGCGGCGTCCAACTGGGTCATGACTGAAGTCATGCGCGAGATGAAGGGGCGAGAGAGTTCGGACGGAGAGGTGTCGTTCGCAAAATGGCCGATCGCGCCAGCTTCGCTCGCCGAACTCATTCGACTCATCGATTCGGGCGCCGTCAACGGGAAGACCGCCAAGGATGTGTTTGCGCGGATGTGGACGTCGGGAGAGTCTCCAAAGGAGATTGTGGAACGGGAAGGACTGTCGCAGGTTTCCGACACCGGCGCCATCGAAGCCGCCATTCGCGAAGTGATTGCGGCTTCTGCGCAACAGGTCGCCACCTACAAAAAGGGTCGCACCAATACCATCGGCTGGTTTGTCGGTCAGGTCATGAAGAAGTCGGGCGGCCGGGCCAATCCGAAGATCGTCAACGATCTGGTCAAGGCCGCGCTCGACGCGGTCTGAAACCACCGTTCATTGGGTCAAACCGGGGATTCGGCCCGAACCAGTCCCCCGCGAGAAGATGTTCGGAGAACCGGCGTTTGTGGTGTGCGCCTGTTCACTCATCCACTTGGACACACCAACATTGGAGAACTGGAAAAGAATGAAGAAACTGACTGTTCTGGCGTTGGCCCTCACTGTCGCGACCGTGGCCACGGCCCAGATGCCGCCCCGCGGCAAGGCTGAGGCGAAAGTGGGCGGCAAGACCGTGAGCATCGACTTTGGTCAGGCCAGGCTCGGCGCCCGATCGCTTGACGAGTTGATGAAGGGTTTGCCGGCCGACGGCGTGTGGCGCGCGGGCCGCGATCAGGTCACGACCATCAACACCGAGGGCCCCATCACGATTGGCGGCAAGGCCGTTCCGGCCGGCAAGTATTCGCTGTACGTACCGGTGGGCAAGGACGGCGCGTACTCTCTCGCCGTCAACAAGAACCTGGGTGTGCCTTTGAAAACGATCTTCGCCGGCGCGTCTCCCGCGATGGCGAACGAGCCCTGGCCCATCCTCCAGGACTACGACAAGAGCATCGGCAAGGACGAAATCGCGCGGGTGACTCTCGTATCCGGCAAGAATGCCGCTCCCGTCGATCCGTTCGCGATCACACTAACGCCCAAAGGCGCTGGTGCGACGCTGACCTTCGCTTGGGGAGACAAGAGCTTCTCCACCGAGATCGCGGCCGGTAAGTAGTCTTCCTCGAAGTCTGAGTTGAGGCGTGGCGGGCTCTTTTTGGGGCCCGCCACGTTCTTTTCAGCCCTGGCCGCCCGACGTCGACGGCGCGCTGTTCTGCCTATGGCCCGACCACCAGGCGTCCAGGCGAGGACTCAAGACGTACGCCGCGGGAGCGAGGAGAAATCCGGCCAAGAGGTCGACGACGAAATGGTGTCTTAAGTAGATGGTTGAAACCCAAAGTCCCAGCGCCATGGGGACGAGGGCGAAGAACAGCCCTCGGGTGAAGCGCCAAGCGAGGCCCAACGCCAGCAGGGAGACCGCGGCGTGAAGCGAGGGGAATGCGGCCCTTGAATCGGTCGGCAACAGGGAAAGCGCATTCTCCGCCGCGACCGATGCAAAGAAGGGATAACCCCCAAGGTTCTTCCTAAACTCGCTGGCCAGAGCAATCCGGGGCGGGGCTGCGGGAAAAATGAGATAGAGCGCGTACCCCAGATAGAAACAGACGATGATCGAGAAGGCTGCTCGCCGGAAATCCTCGAAGCGCTTCCGGACCAGGAGCACGAGCGGGACAGCCGGTGCTACCAGGGCGAAGCTCATGTAAAAAAGCTGGAAGATCTCGGTGCGCTCCCGCGAGTAGAACTGCTCGGCCCAAAGGGAGGGCTCGACGCCGAAAAGCCAGACGTCGATTGCGAGGAGACTCTGGTGGATGTCGTTTGGATTGACGAAGCCGATGGTGTCGTGGAGATTCGTGTAGATGAGGATGCACAGCAGAAAGGGGAGCATCTCCCGGACCATGAAGAGGGGGGAGCCGCGTTCGGCCTGGCGACGGCTGGCCAGGTAGAGAATCGCCGCGCAGACAATGGCGACGCCAATGCGAAGCACCCCCCCTGCGAACCTCGGACCGACGTCGCCCGACTCGGCGGCAAAGTCGTGGGCTATGAGGGTGAGCCAAGTGGTGGGAAGCAGGAAGAGAGCGGCGATCGCCTCTTCGGGCCGCATCCCGAAGATGAGTCTCCTGATCGCCGTGTTGGGCAGCACCACGCGTGAAGAACTCACAGCAGGGCGTCGCGATGTTCGCCGAACACGCCGCGCAGGCGGGTCGCAATCTCGCCGACCGTGGCCCAGGCGAGGACCGCATCGATGATCAACGGCATCATGTTCGCGTCGGTCCGCGCGCCGCTCTCCAGGGCCTGCATCGTGGAGGCCCAGGCCGCTGCGTCACGCCGCGATCGGAGGGCGCGCAGCCGTTCCACCTGGTCACGTTCGAGCCCGGGTTCGACCCGGAGAAGGTCGGTTCGCGGAGCTTCGTCTTCCTCGACGAACTGATTGACGCCCACCACGATCGTGTCCTTGACTTCGAGGCTTTTCTGGAACCGATAAGCCGACTCTTCGATCTCGCGCTGGATCTCTCCACGCTCGATGGCCCGGAGCGCGCCCCCACGGGCCTCGATTCCATCCAGGAGGCGCAAGGCCTCGGCTTCGATGTCGTCGGTCGCGGCTTCCACCGCGAACGATCCGCCCAAAGGGTCGACCATGTCGGCCACCCCGGTTTCGTGAGCGATGACCTGCTGGGTTCGAAGGGCGAGGGTGGCCGCAGCTTGAGTGGGCAGGGCGAGCGCTTCATCCATCGAATTCGTGTGCAGGCTCTGGCAGCCTCCGAAGACGGCGGCCAGGGCCTGGATGGTGACCCGCACGACGTTGTTCTCCGGCTGCTGCGCGGTGAGGGTGACGCCACCGGTCTGCACATGAAAACGCAGATGCTGGGCCTTCGGATTGGTGACGCCGAAGCGCTCCTTCATCAGCGTGGCCCACAGCCGGCGCGCCGCGCGAAACTTCGCGACCTCTTCGATGAAGTCTGAGTGACACGCGAAGAAGAAGGAGAGCCGCTCGCCAAAGACGTTGGGATCGAGCCCCCTCCCCTTCGCCGCGCGAACGTACTCAAGCGCATGCGCGAAGGTGAAGGCCAGTTCCTGGGGCGCCGTCGCACCGGCCTCGCGAATGTGGTAGCCCGAGATCGAGATGGTGTTCCACTTCGGCACGCGCTCGTGGCAATAGGCGAAGAGATCCGTGACCAGACGCAACGAGGGCTTCGGCGGGTAGATGTAGGTGCCCCGGGCCACGTACTCCTTCAGGATGTCGTTCTGGACAGTTCCCGAAAGGGCCTCTTCCGCGATACCCCGGCGTCTTGCGGTCGCGATGTAAAGGGCCAGGAGAATCGAGGCCGTCGCGTTGATAGTCATCGAAGTCGACACCCGGTCGAGGGGCACCGAATCGAAGAGGGTCTCCATGTCCTCGAGTGAATCGATGGCCACACCGACGCGGCCGACCTCGCCCATGGCGTGAGGGTCGTCGGAGTCGTAGCCGATCTGGGTGGGGAGGTCGAACGCCACCGACAAGCCCATGGTTCCCTGGGCCAGGAGATATCGATACCGCTCGTTGGATTCGCGCGCCGTGCCGAAACCCGCGTATTGACGCATGGTCCAGAAACGCGACCGGTATCCGCCCTCGTGCAGGCCCCGGGTAAACGGAAAGCGACCCGGAGGCGTCGGGTCGTGGGAAAGCACCGTTTCGTAGGCGGGTCTTGGAAGGCCAGAAGGCGACTTGAAGTCGCTCTTTCGGTCCGCATTCTTGGCAGGAGGCATGAATTCTTTTGTCGGGAACGTGGGACGATACCCATTCCGTCTGACCGTTTCCTGACTATGATCCCATCCCCACCCTTTTTCTGGAGAACACTCAATGCACGATCCCGCCATCTCCGCCTTCATCCAGCTCCTTCTACGCTGGTTTCACATCTTCTTTGGTCTCATCTGGATTGGGCACCTGTACTTCTTCAACTTTGTGAACGTGCCGTTTCAGGCGGTGCTCGACAAGGAGTTGAAGCCCAAGGTCAACCCTGCGCTCCTGCTGCGCGCCCTGTGGTGGTTTCGTTGGGGGGCGATGTGGACGTTCCTCATCGGCTGGTTCCTGTTCACGATCACCTATCTGATGGGCGGGAACCTTTACGACGCCGAGGGAGGCTTTTCAAGCCGGGGGATGTGGATGCTGGTGGGCGGACTGCTCGGCTCGATCATGTGGTTCAACGTTTGGTTCGTGATCTGGCCGGCTCAAAAGCAAATCCTCGGCGGACTTCTGGGCGCTAACGCGCCGGCCCCGCCCGAGCTTCCCAAGAAGGCTCTGCTCTTTTCACGAATCAACTTGTGGCTGTCCGCCCCGATGCTGGTGGCCATGATCGCCGCCTCGCATATCGGCGACTGGACGGCCATGCCGGGCTATCTGCACGGCGTGTTCATGCTCCTGGCCCTGGCCGCGATCCACGGAATGCTCAAGCTGGCTCCGAAGAAGGGGTCCGGCCTGTAGGCCGCTGCAAAGCCTCCCGGCGGTCCCGGGCCTCGCTATTTCTTCGCCCCGCCCGCGGGCACGAAAGTGACGCCGGTCGGGTCGAGATAATCGGGGACTTTCGATCCCTGTTTGGCCGACGTGGCCCGGACGGTGATGGATGACGCCTTCTTGGGGTCTTTCTGAACGGCGGGGAAGGCGCAGTCGTCCGCGGTCTGGATCTGCAGCTGGTAAGTGCTCGTGCGCTTGCTCTCGTATTCAGTGTCGATCGCCTGGATGTAGTACTCCAGGGCGCGCAGTTTGCCGGGCTTCACGCCCGGGAGGGTGGTGCAAAAACGCGCCCCCTCGAACGCCATCTCGGAAACGAGATATTCCTTCTCGCCCGGCCGCCTGAAGTACGTGCGGACTTTGGCGATGTCGCCGTCGTCGAGGACAGAGGCGCACAGCTCGATGGGTTTCGCGACGATCGAGCACTGCGCGGGCTGATGCTCGACCAGGGGAGGATCGTTGGCAAAGGCAGGCGCGCCGGCGAGGACTACGATCGCCGCAGCCTTGAGGAGAGGAGGCCGGTTCATGCCCTGATCCTACTGCCATCGGTTTGACGCAGGCCAGCGCCCCGCAGGGACGCTGTCGCGGTCGCTCCCAAAAACCCCGGGCGCTCTACTTCCAGGAGATGGTGTTGCGGTAGGTCTCGCCCTTGGAACCGGTCAGAGTGGCGCTGTACGCCCATTCCGTAATCGAGTCGCTCCAGACCTCTCCCGCCGAATAAACGATCGTGGTGTCGCCGGGGGCCACGCTGGACACGGCCAGAGGCTGGGCGGCGCCCACCCCCTTGCCGTTGATGGTCAGGCGCACGGTCAGACCGTTCAGCGCGATAGGCGCTGAGCCCTCGTTGGTGAACTTCACCAGAACTTTGTAGTTGTCCCCCGGGCGCGGGTTCTTGGGCTGAAGTTCGAAGCTCACACTGCCGGGCATATCGGCGGCCTGGGTGGCCGACTTCACGCCGGTCGACTCACCAAACCCTGCCGCTCCGAGGCCTGATGGACCCCCAGCCTTCTTGTCGGTCCGACCCACGTTGAAGGCCTTGCCGGCGGGCACGGCGGCGGCGACGGTGTTGGTGGCCGCGGCCGCCGCGGCGGTGGCCGCGCGCTTGGCCGTCAGGGCGCCGATCCTCCCGCTTTGGGCAGGGCCATTCCCGGTGTCGAGCTTCAGAACCTCTTCGTACAGAGCGAGCGCCTCATCGTACTTGTCGGCCCCCAGGGCCGACGTGGCCTTCGAAAGAAGCGTGTTGATCTCGGTCTCGCGGGCGATTTTCTCTTGCGACACCTTGGCTTGAGCAGCGTTCAGGGCCAGAGCCTGCTCGGCCGCCTCGGCCTGGGAGATCTGATTCAGGACCTTCGTGACCTCGGTATCCCAGGAAGCCTGGTCGCTGGCCTCCCGGGCGATCTGCCGGGCTCGGGCAAAATCCTTTGAGGCGAGCGCGGCGCGAGCGGCGGCCAATCGGCCGCGCGCGTCCTTGCCCCTCCGCGCCTGATCCAGGATCTTCTGTCCCGCGGAGCTTCCCGCATCCTCGCGGAGAGCTTCCTGCGCCTTCTGGATGGCCTTGTCGTAGTCGCCGCGACCAAAAGCGTCGCTTGCCGACTGGACGATGCTCGCCGCTTTGCCGGCCGCCTCGAACTTCGGGGCGGGCGCGGCGGTGGCCATCACCGCCGGCGTCGGCGCGGGTGCGAGCGGGGTCTGCGCCACTTCGGGCGTGGCGGTCGGCGCGGTGAGCGGCGGCTGTTTGCCGCTTTCGAGCTTGGTGGCGATGAAGTAAACGCCCCCCCCCATCGTGATGATGAGGCCCACAAACCCGGCCGCGATCACTCCGGTGTTGGACTTGGGGGGCTGCACCACCGCCTTCGCTTCGATTCGCGCGGGTGCGCTCAGTTGTGGCGCCTGGACCCTGGTGGCCCCAACTCTGGTAGCCCCCGCCCTGGTGGCGCCCACAAGGGTGGGACCGGCGCCCGTCCGCGAACCCGTGAGGGTCGCGGCCGCGCCCACGCGCGTCGGCGGCGGGCGCTTTGACATCTCGACCGTGCCATCGGTCGCCACCGCGTCCTCGAGAAGGTCTTCGAGAGGAGCCGGCGTTCCCGTGGGCGCGTTCAGATCGACGAGCTCGTCGAGGGCCCGATTCGCGGCGGACGCCGAGGTGCCGTAGGTGGCGAGATAATCCCGCAAGGCCAGCGCAAACTGTGTGGCATTTTCGTAGCGCTCATTAAGGTCCTTGGCCAGAGCTTTGGCCAGGATCGGGGTCAAGGCGTCGTATTCCGGTCCCGAAGGCAGCGCGTTCAAGTTCGGCGCGCCATGGGTGATCTTGAAGAAGATCGCCATGAGGTTCTCGGCGTGGAACGGCCGCTTGCCCACGAGCATCTCGTAGAACATGCACCCCACGCTGAAGAGATCCGATCGCCCGTCGACTCGGGCGCCCTTCACCTGCTCCGGCGACATGTAGTCGGCGGTTCCGACGATCGCTCCGGTCCCGGTCACGGAGGCGGTGGTGAGGCGCGCCACGCCGAAGTCCATGATCTTCACGGCGCCATCGTTGCCGATGAAGATGTTGGCGGGCTTGATGTCTCGATGGACGATGCCGGCCTGATGAGCGTGGGCCAGGCCCACCAGCACTTGAACGATGATCGAGACCTTTCGGTCCAACGGCATCGGCCCGAGGCGCATCGTCTTCTGGAGATCGTCGCCCCGGAGGAGTTCCATGGCCATGAACGGCGATCCATCGGTGTGATACCCGAGGTCGAAGACGTTGACCACGTTCGGATGCGACAGCTTGGCGACGGCCTTGGCCTCGCGCTCGAAACGCATCTTCAGGCCGGGGTCTTCGGCGATGTTCGACACCATGACCTTGAGGGCCACCTCGCGGTCGAGCATCGAGTCCTTGGCCAGGTACACGATACCCATAGAACCCTTGCCCAGCGGCCTGACGATGTCGTATTTGCCGATGCGCCCGGTGATTTCCTTGAGGGCCGGTTCTGCGCTCACTGCGTCTTGCTTCCTTGTTGGTGTTGGTTCGGCCTTCTCTCTCGAAACGCCGCGGCTATTGGGCCGACTTGCCGGTCACCGCGGGGTGTGCGCGGCGATTTCGTTGCCAGCAATCCTCGTTGGACTCGCTGCAGACGGGGATCTCCTTGCCGTAGGCCACGGCCTTGATCCGTGAGGCTGCGATCCCGATGGAGACCAGGTAGTCGTAGACGACGCGAGCTCGACGGTCGGAAAGGGCAAGGTTGTATTCGATCGTCCCCCGTTCGTCGGCGTGGCCCTCGATGGTCAGCATGAGGAAGTTGTACATCTTCATCGCTTCGCCATTGCGCACCAGCGTCGACCGGTCGGCTTCGCGAAGGTCGGCCTGGTCGTAGTCGAAGTAGACATCGCCGAGGAGGCCCAGGCGATCGATCTCATCGAGAGGCATCCTTCGGATCAGCTCATACTGATTTATTTCCGGAACGACCGCCTCGCTTCTCGGCGTCGGAGCCGGGGCGGGGTTGTTGGGAACCACCACCGGCGTGGGGGTGGCCCTCGGGAAGGGGACCACGGGCGGTTTTTTGTCGCACGAAGCGCCCACGAGGGCGAGAGCCGCCAGAACCATCAGTATCTGATTCGATCGCATCATTTCTTCTCCTCGCTCGAAGGGCCGGGGACGGAAGGAGCGGAATCGTCCTTCATCGCCTTTTTAAAGTTGCGGATGCCTTCGCCCATGCCTTTACCCAGGTCGGCGATCCGGCTGGTGCCGAAAATAAAGACGAGTATGACGAGAATGAGAAGGAGTTCTTGAACACCGAGACCGAACATCGTGCCTCCTTGAAAATCGTTAGCCCCAAAGACGCGGCCGTGACGGGACGCGGGTTCAGGGAAAGCAGCGGCGATCATAACTCCGCTCTTGGGGGAACGTTAGGTGTCTGCTTCGCTTGGCTCCGCCTGGACGATCCGCAGGGGATCGAACCCCAACAGTTCGAGTTCTCCGCCACACCCGGGGCACGCGAAAATTTCGCCCCGGTCCACGTCGAACTCCGCAATGGTGATCGGGTGCTGGCACAGGGGGCAGGGGGCCATTAGTGTCCGGCCTCGCAAGTACGCAACACATGGGAGCACCGATGTCCCACCAGCCGGAACTTCGGGTAGGACTGGCGCCTCCCGGATCGCTGCGTTGCTCGTGGCCCAAGGCCAGGCTTGCGCTTCCCCAAGGGGAAGCTTCGCGCTCGTTGCATGGGCTGGATATGCGGCCTCCTCGGCGCCTTGCGCTCCGGGCGCCTCGGCGCTCGCATGTGCCACGTACTTGAGAGGCAGGACACTAGTTGAACTCGATCTTCACCACCCGGGTGGTTTTCGTGCCTCCGCATTCCACGAGCGCCGAGAAGGAAGCTATGCAGAAGCTACGGTCGATCCCCGACAGCGTCCTCCCCGAGATGTCGAGACTGCGCGGCTGGTAGAGGAGGTCCTTATCAAGGCCGGGAGCGAGGGCCTCCCGCGCCGGCGCTTCGATCCTGAGACCACCGGCCCGCTTGAAGTTCATCGACGCGACGCGGACGGTGTCATCGATCTCGACGTGGGTGAGCGACAAGGTGTCGCCCTTGACCGGGTAGCTCTTTTTCCCGAGGAGGAGCGAAGCACTCTCGCGGACCTGCGGCTTGGCCGAGCTGATGCTGCTCCTCTGTTTCCAGGTAGCGAACTCATAGGAGAGCCTCCACTGCACCAGGGCCACGGAGGTTCCGTCGGCGAGGTGGAGGGTGGCGACCGAGGTGAGCTCGTCTTGGGCCCGCACGCCGAGAGACGAAAACAGAAGAACGCTGGTGATACCCAGAATCGAAAGTGATCGCATGGTGTGAAACTCCTCGGGACTTCCCTTTGAGTTTAGACGCGCGGCTCGGCATCCGGCCGCGACCTTTGTCACATTGGCTATCATGCCCGAATGGCCGCTCCGCGCCCGATCCGCGCCATTTCGCGGGCGGATCTCACTCTGGCCATCGTCAACGGGGTCATCGGCAGCGCCATCTTTGGCATGCCGGCGGATATTGCACGGCTCACGGGGACGCAAAGCCCGATAGCCCATCTGATCGCGGCGCTCGCCGTGCTGACGATCGTCTTGTGCTTTGCCGAAGTAGCGAGTCGATTTGAGGACAGCGGCGGCGCCTACCTTTACTCCCGCGAGGCGTTTGGCCGCCATGTGGGCTTTCAGGCTGGCTGGCTGACGCTTTGGACAAGGCTCCTGTCGGCGGCGGCGAACCTGAATCTCTTCGCGAGTTACCTCTCGCAGATCCTGCCGGTGGCGGGGGAGAAAACGGGCAAGGCCGCGGTGATCGTCGCGGTCCTCGTTGTCATCACCGCGATCAATCTGATCGGCGTGAAACAGGCCTCGTGGACCGTCGACGTCTTTACCATCGCGAAGCTCCTGCCCCTGGCGCTTCTGGTGCTTTGGGGCCTGCCGCTGGTTTCAGCCGCCGTTCTCAAAACCCAGACCGTCGCGGAACCGCAGTGGACAGAGGCCGTCTTGTTTCTCATCTTCGCCTTCGGTGGCTTCGAGGCGCCGCTGATGTCGGCCGGGGAGGCGAAAGACGCACGGAAGGACAGCGCCTTCGCCCTGCTCGTGGCTCTCGCGGTGATTGCCACAGTCTACATCTCGGTCCAGTACGTGACCATCGGACTAGTGCCGAATCTGCAGCAGGAGAAGGCGCCGATCGCCGCGGCCTTCTCGGTGCTGTGGGGTCCAAGCGGCGTCATGTTCGCTTCGTTTGCGGCCATGATCTCGGTCTGGGGCTGGGCCACCGGAAACGGACTCCAGTCGCCGCGTTTGCTCTACTCGATGGCCGAACGCGGCGAATTGCCAAGCGCCCTCGCGAGAGTCCATCCTCGGTTTCTGACTCCTCACGTAGCCATCATCGGGTTTTCGATCGTGGCGGGCGCCCTGGCGATTGGCGGCACGTTCGTGGGCAACGCGGTCCTTTCGGCCATCGTCCGGCTTATCGTCTACGCGATGGTCTGCGTCTCGCTTTGGGTCTTCCGCAGGACGAAAGGGCCGGCGCATTTTCAGGTTCCTTTCGCGCTGCCGATTTCCGCTCTGGCCCTGGGCTTCTGCCTCTACATGCTCTCGACGCGCAGTTTCGCGCAGGCCGGCATCATCCTCGCCGCCATGGTAGCGGGCCATGTCCTCATGCTCGCCCAGCCGAAGGCCCGGTAGCGACCTCCCTAAACGAAAAGGCCCGCACCGAAGTGCGGGCCGTGGCGGACCGAGGACAGTAGGCCGTTACTGCTTGATCATCTGACCGCGGATCTCTCCACCCGGGAAGTTTGGGGTGTGAATATTCGCGTACAGGTTCCCCGCGCGCATGTCGGCGAGGATGATGTCGAGTTGGGCTTTGGTGATCGTCCGCCCGATCTGTTTGTTGAGCTCGAGATCAGTGGTGCCCGGCGTGGGGCCGTTGTTGGGCGTGCCGTCGCTGTTGAAGAAGAAGCTCAGGATGACGGGGCCGTTCGCGCCTGCGGCCCCGCGATGGAAATGACCCCCGCGGATGCCTCCAGTGAGGCCACCCTGCTCCACCGAGTATTCGGCATAAGACCCGTCGCGACTGACGAGAAGTACCACGCGTCCGACCGCGGATGAGGCGGTAGCCGGGACTTCGTTGGCGGAACGGAGCTCAGCGACATATTTCTCCTGGGGGTCGTTGTCGCAAGCAGTGAGGCCAAAAGCGGCGATGCTGACAAAAAGGGCGTTGGCAAGGTTTCGACGTAAGTGCATGAATCTCTCCTGAAAAAAAGAAATACGAGTTGCCGCCATTCTTGCAAGGACCTATGGGTTACTGCAAGCGCTTCCTTCGCCTCCCGACCGCGGACCGGGTGAACGGCGTCAGACGCCGGCGAATGAGACGTCCTCGAATACCAGGGTGGGCGTTCGCAGGGGCGAATACGCGTAGGGGTCGTTGCCAACGCCCACCAGTCGCTGCCATAGGTCCAGCTGATTTCCGGAGATGTTCATTTCCGCGACCGGCTCGGCGATCGCGCCGGTGCGGATCATGAAGCCCTGAATCCCGAGCGAGTAGTCGCCGGTGGTGCCGTTCGAGTTGCCGCCCAAAAAGCCGGTCACGAAGACGCCCTCACGAGCTTCGGCGATCAGTTCGGCCTGCGATTTCGAACCGAGACCCCAGGAAAGGTTCGACGTGCTCCCGGTCGTGGGGGCCATCGACAACTTCTTCCCGTAATAGGTGTCGACGTAGAAGTTCCTCAAGACGCCTGCTTCGAAGAGCGGCAGTTTCGCTGCCGAGATTCCCTCTCCATCAAAGTGTCTCGACCCAAAGCCCTTGGGAATCAGGGGATCGTCGGCGATATGAAGCAGGGAACTGCCTACCGTCGCACCGCCCCGGCCTTCAAGGAAGGAACGTCGTTGTTGAATGGACGAGGCGGCCAGGGGAGAAAAAAGGGCGCCCACGAGCCGTCCTCCGGCCCGGTTGTCGAGCACCAGCGTCATGACCTTTGAGGGAGCCTTGCGGGAGCCAAGACGCGCCAGGGCCCGCCGCCCTGATGACTCTCCCACCGCGTCGGGTTCGCCCAGATCCCGCACGAACCGACCGCCGGAAAAGTCACCATCCTCCGGGCGTCGCCCATCGGTGTCCTGCACGGTGACGCTTCCGGAAAGCCAGAACGACGTATCGATACGTTCGCCCTCGAAGCCATTCGAGGCCACGCGAAACATTTCCGAACGTGAATCGCTCACGGAAGTGGTGACCGACAAAATCCGGTCGGCGCCACCCAGGCTCCGGGCTGCGTCTTCGATGGCCCGAGCCAGATCGCGACGGCGCGCGGCGGTGAGGTGAAGATAGTCGGGGTCTGCGAACTGCAGGTCCAGGTCGGGACGGTTCGCGTAAAGAGCAGGGTCGGGGAGCGTGCGGAATGGATCTTCGGAAAGCGTCCGCGTCATGGCCACCGCATCGCCGATAAATGGGCCGAGGGCCGCCGGCCGTAGATCGCTGGTGCTCACCGAAGCAAATCGACCGTCGACATACAGGCTCAGTCCGAGGCCGCGGGTCGTGGATTCGGTGACCTGCTCGATCTGCCCGTCGCGCCACTGCACGCCCACATCGCGGACTTTCGCGATGCGGGCCGCGACGCCTTGAGCTCCTTTGCCCTGGGCGGCTTTCACCGCGTCTCGCGCTACCTCTCGGAACTCCTCACTGACCGTCTCCCCGCTTGTCATGAGATTTTGCGCTACCCGCCGCTCCGCCCGCCGACCGTGATCGAGGCCACGCGCACGGTGGGGATCCCCTGCGACACCGGCACACTCTGACCGTCCTTGCCGCACGTCCACCCGCCCTGGTCGATGGTGAGATCGTCCGCCACCATGTCGATCTGCTCCAGCACCTTTGGCCCGTTGCCGATGATGTTGACGTCCTTGATGGGCCGCGTGAGTTTGCCGTCTTCGATGAGGTAGCCGTTCTTCACGTAAAACGTGAAGTCGCCCGCGCCGATCTGAACCTGGCCATTCGTGAAGTTGGTGCAGTAGATGCCCTTCTTCACGGAGGCGATGATCTCGTCCTTCTTGTGTGGGCCCGGCAGCATGTACGTCGACCGCATCCGCGGCATCGGCGGGTACTGATAACTTTCCCGGCGTCCGTTCCCGGTGGGCTTGACCCCGTAGTGCCTGGCCGAGATCGAGTCGTGCAGGTAGGTGGTCAGCACCCCGCCTTCGACCAGATTGGTCCGGCCCGCCGCATTGCCTTCGTCGTCGATGTTGATCGACCCGCGAGCGCCCTCTTCGGTGCCTTCGTCGACAATGTTGATGAAGGGATGCGCCACTTTCTTGCCGATCTTGTCGGCGTAGATCGAGGTGCCCTTGCGATTGAAGTCCGCTTCCATGCCGTGACCGATGGCTTCGTGGAGGAGGATGCCCGAGGCTCCGGCGCCGAGCACTACCGGCATTTCGCCCGCGGGCGCCTGCACCGCGTCGAACAGGATCATGGTTCGATCCACCGCCTCCCGAACCATCAGGTCGAGACGGTCCTTCGAGTAGAACGACATGTCCTTGCGCGCCGAGACGCCGTAGGTGTTCTGCTCTCGCTCGCCGTTCTTCTCGGCGACGCAGCTCAGGTACAGAAGCGTCATCGGCTGAAGGTCTTCGACGATGCGTCCTTGTGAATCGGCGATGAGGATCGCCGACATCTCGTCGCCGAATGTGATATTCACCTTGCGGATGGCGGGGTTCATCGAGAAGGTGCGGTCGTTGAGGCCTTGGAGGAGCGGAAGCTTCTCTTCCGGACGCACGTCATCCCAACGACGCTTCGTCGCATAGCGCGAGGGCAGCCCGGTCGTCATGTGGAAGCGGCCCGG
>JANLWV010000368.1:0-7486 GCA_031364765.1 Vicinamibacteria bacterium | reverse complement strand
GCGGTTGTTTCCCCGGATGGACAGAAGATCGCCTACAGTTCGAACCGCGCGGGTACTTTCGATATCTGGGTGACAAACATCGACGGGACCGACGCGCACAATCTGACCGGAACGACCGCGCAAGACACGGCACCCTGCTGGAGCCCGTCCGGCCGTGAGATCGCTTTCACCTCGGGGCGAAGCGGCACGGCCCAGCTCTGGGTGATGGATCACGAAGGCCTGAACCTCCGCCGCCTCTCGAGCGTAGGCAACTACAACGACGCCTGTGCCTGGAATCCATCCCGGGAGTTCGCCGAGGTGGCCTACTCTTCACGCTTGGAAGAAGGAGGCTTCGAGATAGCCGTGGCCGACCTCTCAACGGGTCAGGTCCGTCAGCTCACCACCGGTCGGGGCAGCTGCGAGTACCCATCGTGGGCGCCCAACGGGCGCCATCTTGTTTTCTCCTGTAATCGAGGCGGCACCTGGCAACTGACTCAGATCGACCGCATGGGCTCCAAGATGAGAACGATCGCGGTCGGGCCCGGAAACAGCGTTCAGGCCGACTGGAGCCAGGCGGTCCGGTGATTCTGGAAATTTCGAACGGACCCGATCCGAAGGCTACCGCCGCTATCATCTTTCTTCACCAACCAAAGGCCATTTAACGTCATGACTGTCCCTCTCCACTTCGCACCCTTCCGAAGGATCCTCGTGGTCGCGGTTGCGGCCCTTGCGTTTCCTGCCGTGGCCCGAGCCGATAAGAAGGAATTCCTGGCGCTCACCCAACAGATCGCCACCCTGCAAGGCCAGGTCGCCGAGGCCGAACAGGCCCGTCTCGACGCTCAGAAGGAGCTACGGCGCATCACGGACATTCTCGTAGAGCAAACGGCCCTTCTCAAGAGGCTCCAGCAGGATCTGAAGATCCAGGACGAGCGGACCATGGTGGCGATCAAGGATCAACAGGAGCGGCTCTCCGACATCTCGGATCGGCTCCGCACCATGCCCCCGGCCGGCGGGTCTCAGGGCCTCCCGCCCGGGGCGGGAACCCCGGGGGGCGACCCAACCTCCGGTCAAGCCCCATCCATCGCGCCACGCGACCTCTATCAGCAGGCCTACAGCGACTTCGCGCGGAAGAACTACGATCTTTCCATCCAGGGCTTCCAGGAGTATCTGCGCCTCTACCGCGATACCGAACTCGCGGACAACGCGCAGTACTGGGTAGGCGAATGCCTTCAGGCGCAATCGAAGTATGAAGACGCGGTGATTGCGTTCAACGCTCTCCTTCGCGACTTCCCGTCGAGCGACAAGATTCCGGACGCGCGATACAAAAAGGGCGTGGCCCTCGATGCCCTGGGACGCCGTTCTCAGGCGATTCTCGAGTATCGATTTGTGGTCGATCGATTCCCGGGCTCGGCCGCCGCTCGCCTCGCGCGAGAAAAGCTCGGACAGCCCTGACCGTCAAAAAACACGATCTCTCTCAAGCTACGACACAGAAAGAGCAAGGAAATCTCAAAATGGCTTCAGTCAACAAGGTCACCCTCATCGGCAACGTCGGGAAAGACCCCGAGATCCGATACACACAATCCGGCGAACCCATCGCCAACTTCTCCCTGGCCACCAGCGAGAGCTGGACAGACAAATCCGGCCAGAAACAGGAAAAGACGGAATGGCACCGGGTGGAGGTGTTCGGAAAAACCGCGCAGATCGTGCGCGACTACGTCACCAAGGGCAAGCCTCTGTACGTTGAAGGGTCCATCAAGTACGACGAATACACCGATAAAGACGGCATCAAGCGAAACGTCACCAAGATCCGGGTGAGCGGCTTCAACTCGAGGATCGTCCTGCTGGGCTCGCGCGGGGACGGCGCTCCCCGTGCCAGTGCTCCCGCCGAGCCCGGGGCCCCCGCTGAAGACTTCCAGGCGTCGGATGAAGACGTGCCGTTCTAGCGGCCCCTGGGTGAAGGCCTCTCGGTAGCCATTTGGCATGAGTGGTCTTCCTCCGCCACACTGGTCTCCAATCATCACGCCCCTCTTTTCGACTCTTCTTTTCGCCAACCTGCCGACTGTCAGACTCATTGTCATTTCTCGCTGCGATTGAGACGCTTCCCGCCCCGTTCAAATACCACCAGCGCGAGGTGACCGCCGAAGTTCTGGCCTGGCTCGAAAAGACGAGAGGGGAGGTGGATCCGCGCGCGGTGGAGCGGTTGTTCTCGCGCGCCGGAGTCGCCACCCGCTCCTCCCTGAAACCCCTCGGCGAAGTGTTCGTGGAGGGGACGTTCGCCGAGCGAAACGCCACCTATCAGGAGGCCATGATCCGGACCGGCATCGACCTCGCCCGGTCGGCACTGGGGCGCGCCGGGCTCGGCACGGTGGACATCCTCGTATCGAGCTCGTGCACCGGTTTCATGATTCCGGCGGTAGACGCGCACATCGCAAACGCGCTCCGTCTGGGCCCGAAGCTCGTCCGACTCCCGATCACCGAGGCCGGGTGCGCCGGAGGTGCGGTGGCGCTTGCGCGAGCCAAAGACTTCGTGCAGGCCAATCCAACCGCGGCGGCGCTCGTGGTCGCCGTCGAGTTTTCCTCCCTTACCTTTCAGGCCCGTGATGCCTCGGCGACAAATCTGGTGGCCGCCGCCTTGTTCGCCGACGGAGGTGGTGCGGCAGTGCTCCTGGGCGCGCAACACCCTGGCGCCTCAAAAGCGTCGATGGAGTTCGTGAGCGCCAGCAGCTACTTCATGATGGACAGTCTGGGTTCCATGGGGTACGACGTGGTGGACACCGGTCTGAAGCTCGTTCTCGACAAGAGATTGCCAGACTTCCTGCGGGGAAAACTTCGGCCCATGGTTCTGGAGTTCCTCCGGGAGAATGAAGTTGAGTTTGACGAAATTGCCTCGTTTGCCATTCATCCCGGCGGCCGCCGGGTTCTCGATGTCGCCGAGGAGGAATTGGGCCTGTCCACCGTTCAACTTGAACCGTCGCGATCTGTCCTTCGGGAACACGGGAACATGAGTTCGGCCACGATCCTGTTTGTTCTCGACCGGGCCTTCGCGAACCTGTCCGTTGGCGATGTTGCCCTTGGTATCGGTTTCGGCCCCGGCTTCGCCATAGAGCTGAGTCTCTGGCGCGGAGCCTCGGGGAGTAGAGCGCCTTCGATCTGATGCCGTGCCAGAGAACGGACGTGCTCGTGGTCGGCGGAGGTCCCGCGGGCGCCAGCGCGGCGTTTCAACTCGCCACCGCGGGCCTCCAGGTTCTGCTCGTTGACCGCGCCGCGTTCCCCCGAGACAAGACCTGCGGCGAGAGCCTCTCGCCCGGCGCCCTCGGCCGGCTCCGGGCGATCGGGATGTGGACGCCCCGGGCCGATCCAGATAGCACCGCCGTGATGCCGGATGGTTTTTCGGCGCCCGTCCGTGGAATGCGGATCCGCTCGCCCAGCGGGATCACCTTCTTCGGGCGTTACAAAAGCGGTCTGCACGGCCCTGGCCTCGCCATCCGTCGAACCTTCCTCGACAACGAACTGCTGGCCAGCGCCAAGGCTCGAGGCGTGCAGGTGATGGAGGGCGTCGAGGCCGTCGGTGCGGAGCCGACCACGAACGGGAACGCCATCGTGCACGTGCGCGCTAGGGAGGGCACAACCCGAACTCAAATTGAGGCTAAGCGGGTAGTGGT
Source organism: Vicinamibacteria bacterium (assembly GCA_031364765.1). Taxonomy (GTDB): domain Bacteria; phylum Acidobacteriota; class Vicinamibacteria; order Fen-336; family JAGNNV01; genus JAGNNV01. Next base: position 3,845 of record JANLWV010000368.1, on the reverse strand, counting down.
CGCGGACGGTCGACAAAGTTTCCTGGCGCGGGAACTCGGTTTCATCGAAAAACCGCGAACCTCCCACGGTCGCCATCGATACGCGGTCCGCGCCCACTGCGAGAATGTTTCGGATCTCTCCGACCTGGCTGAGATGCACGTGGGCGAGGGCGGCTATTGCGGCATCGCTCCCCTCTCGAAAACCAGCGCCAACATCTGCTACGTCCTCTTCACCGATCGTCTCGACATGGCGCCGCGCACCATCGAGACTGACTTTCGGCGCCACCTCATGGCGTTCCCCGAGATCGCGCGCCGCCTTGAACCTGCCCGCGTGCAAGGAGAGATACGGGTGGCCGGCCCTCTTCGGCTGGCCTCAAGGCGGCAGGCGCTTGGCCCTTTCATCGCCTGTGGCGACACCACCGGCTTCCTGGACCCTTTTACCGGTGAAGGCATCGCCCATGCCGTCGCCTGCGGCGTGACGGGCGCCGAGGCCGTTGGTACCTCCCTCGCCGGCCGCGCCGGATCGTTCCGCGACTACGAACGAGAAATCCGCGCCCTGCGGCGGGTCAAAGGAATGGCGGCCCTCTTGCTTTACGGGCTCGTCTCGCGTCGCGCCCTCGCGAACTCCGCGGCTTTCCTGTTCGCCCGCATGCCCCGGCTCGGGGACGCGGTGGTCCAACTCTTCGGTGACCAGGTTTAGTGTCCTCGCGCGCCTGAGGGAAGAACCCCCGCCATTTTTTCTTGATTGAGCGATCGAGATCGGAGATAATCCGCGTTCGCGCCGTCAGGCCCATGGCCGGGTCGCGCCGGGGCCCGCTAGCTCAATGGTAGAGCAGAAGACTCTTAATCTTTTGGTTGGAGGTTCGAGTCCTCCGCGGGTCACCACGGTTTCGAGGCGTAGATGAACGACCGGGCCGAAACGGCCTGAGCCACAGGCTGAGACGATCACGCCATGAGACGGCCGGTCGTTTTCAAGGAGAAATCCAATGTCGAAACAAACTAGAGCCGTTTTCCCCGTCGTGTTCGGTCTGTCGCTCGTCCTGGTCGGTACCGGCGCCGCACCGGCGGCCGACAACTTGCTGGGCACGTGGAAACTCAACGTCGCCAAGTCCAAGTACAGCCCGGGGCCTGCCCCCAAGAGTAGTACTACACGTTGGGAGACAGTGCCGGCCGGTGGACTGAAGATCACGAGCGACGGGGTCGATGCCGCGGGTAAGTCCACCCACACCGAAATCGTCACGATGTTCGACGGCAAGGAAGCCGAATTGAAGAGCGCCGCCGAGCCGACGACGCGCCTGTATTCGCGGATCAACGCCCACACCTACGAGTTCGTCACAAGAGTGAACGGCAAGGTCACCACAACGTCGCGCGGCACCAACTCGGCGAATGGCAAGACTCGCACGCTCGTGACCACCGGCACCAATTCGGACGGCAAGCCGGTGAACAACATGGCCGTTTACGACCGGCAGTAAGACGCCGCCGATTGCCACGGTCCGCGAGCGCAGCTCCGGAGTCTGCCGCTACTTCGCTGGCTCCGGTCCGAAGAGAAACAGAACCATCTCCTCGCGGAGTTTCTTGCGCGATTCGGGATCGGCCATCGACAGGCCGTAGTGGTTCATGATCCTTCGGGACTCTTCCTGCCACAGGTCCCACGCCTGCTTCGAGATCGACGCGTAGATGCGTTGACCCAGTGGGCTTGAGAAGGGCGGCTTGTTCAGGCCGGGGAGTTCGGCGCCGAGTTTGACGCAATGGACCTTGTATTCGTCGGGCATTCTGGTTGGTTTATTCTGGCTCGCGAGTGTGTTGATGGTCGGCGGGATCGTCATTAGCGGATGAGGTGCTGGGGTGGTGCGTCTGCATTGCGGCCCCTCTCGACACGTCCATCACGGGCTCACGCGCCGTCTTCTGGTTGCAGGCCTGAATCAGCGAGTTAGCGAGGAATCTTCAGCACCCGATGAGCTTAGCCGAGCGACCGGCGCGACCCGCAGGCTCGGCGCGGTCGCCTCCCCGTGCCAGACCACACCCCTCAAACTATCGCTTGCGGTTCGTCGCCCCTGGCCGGCCAGGGTAACGCGAATGGCCGTGGTCGTGCGAGTGTGGTCCGCCGTGCTCGTGCGAGTGAACCCAGTCCGGGCCGTGTCCGTGCAGGAAATCCGGATGGTTGTGACCCTGGGTCATGACCCACTTGAAGAGGTCGGGCGCCCGCTTCGCCAGCTTCTTCGCCACCTTCGCCTGATTCGCGTCAGGTTCCGTGTGGGCCTGGAAGTGAAAGTGATTGTGCAGGGTGCCATCGGTACGACCGAAGGCCAGGACGCCATGCTCGCTGGCGAAAGCTCCGTGATTGATGTACGGCGGGCGCCAGAAATACCCCCCCGTCGGCAGGTTCCCGAACTGCATCATCCACGAGGTTCCCCAGATGTGGTACGCCTCTTCCGCGCAGTCGTGGAACGAGATGTTGTCCTGCCAGAAGCCTGGGACCATGCAGTAGAGAAAGGAAAGGGCCTGGGTTTCTTCGTCCATCCGCAAGACCTTGATCAGGCATCCCGGCTCGGTCGCCGGAACCAGAGTCGGCACCTGCCAGGGCAGGTCATCGTAGGAGTGGGTCGTCACGAGTCCCGACCGCTTCGCCCCCGTCGCATCCTGGTCGGATTCGATGATGTTCGGTTCGCGGTCGTTGTACATCAGTAGCATCTCGCATCCGCGCGCGGTCCTTAGGGACGGAATCGAAACACCCTTCGGGATGAACGTGTAGTAGCCCGGCGTGCAGGCTCGCTCCCCCAGCATGAACGTGCCCTTCATGCTGAGGATCTCGAGGTCGGACATCGAGATCGACGGCGGCTGCCCATAGCCGCCTTCAAGCTGTACGGTCATCGTGCACGCTCCCGAATCCTTGTCGATCGAGAGCATCTTGTAGTTCATCCCGCGCTTGAAGCCGGGCAGCAACATCTTTCTGAAAGGAACGTCGCGGTCGACAAAGGGTTCGATGTGTCGGCGGGCCATGGCTTCTTTCTCCTTCGGGAATTCGGTCGAAGTAAAGGGGCTTTGAGAAATCGCGAGTCTTAAAAGACCACGCGAATCCTCTTCGGCACCCGTGGGATTTCCTCGGGCCCCACCTTGCGTCTCAGGCCGGCGTGAACCGAGAAGCCGCGGGTCTGGATCCGCTGGTAGAACTCCTTGACCCACTTGATCCGGCGATCGTTGAGAGCATTCATCTCGCGGACGATGCCTCGATAGATACGCTCTTGCGCCTGGACCTCCCGCCGGATCCAGCGCTCCACTTCCTCGGGCCTTTGGAGCCTGGGCGGCGCGACGGGGGCGGAGCGCAACTTCGCGGGACGCCGGGTCATGGTCCGACGAGCAACCTTCATTTTCTTGGCAGCCATGGTCTGATGTTCTCCAGTGACTTATGCGGGTTTCGCGACAGGCTCCTTAGTGGCGGCCTGGGGATTCTCCAACGCCAGGGCCGCGAGGAGGGCAAGAAAGACCAGACCTGCGATCAGCGTGAAAGCGCTCTCGTAGCTCTGGGTTCGATCGAACAGAACGCCGGTGATCCAGATTCCGAGACCGCCGCCCAGGGCATCGAGCACGGTGATGGTGCCGAGAATCTTACCCCCCGCCCGGGTGCCGAAACTGTCCATGCAGGTCAGTTGGAGCATGGTGTAGAGGCCGCCCCACCCGAGCCCGAAAACCAGGATGAACGGCCAAAGCAAGCCCTCCTGCATGGAGGCCAGGAAAAGTGCGCCGACCAGCATGACGGAAAGGTTCGAGAGGAACACCACTCGACGGTCCAGCTTGTCCGCCAGATACCCAATCAGGAACTTGCCGACGAGCCCCATGGTGAAGAGGACGCCCACGCCGCCCGCCAC
>JANLWV010000347.1:0-7132 GCA_031364765.1 Vicinamibacteria bacterium | reverse complement strand
ATCACGCGATTCCCGAGGACGAGATTGCGGTTGACGACGGCGATGTCCAGGGTGATCGGCCGGGTCCCGCGCGTGACACTGGCCAGGATGCAGATTCCACCCGGCGCCAGAGCCTCGATCGCGGAAGGAACCGCCGTTTCGGAACCGCTGGCGTCGATTACGATGTCCTGGGCGTCTGCGCCTTTGGTGACTTCGGCGATCGGGGTGGTCTTGATGCAGACGTACCGAATGCCCACCTCGGCGAGAAGCTTGTCCTTGCGCCCGCCCTCGGCTTCGAGCGATGCCACGATGACCTCATAGCCGCGCATACGGAGGGCGGCGGCGCCCAGCATGCCCACCGGTCCCGCTCCCATGACCAGGGCTTTTTTGGGCTCCCACGAGAAGCGCGACTGGATCCGCATCGCGTGGTCGATCCCCTTCTCGAGGATGGAAAGCGGCTCGGCCAGGGTCCCGGTCTCGATCAACTGAGAAGGGACTTTCACCAGATAGAACGTGTCTTCCGCATAGGCCTCGGACATGAAGCCGTGAAGTCCAACAATCCCGCGCTCTTCGAAATTGCCGGTGACGCACATGTCCTGCTCCCCGGTCAAACAGGGCCGGCAATAGTCGCCGCACGCACGGCGCAGCGTCGAGACCACGAGGTCACCCTGGCGGACCTGGGATCCGCGGGGCGCGTGCTCGACCACGCCGAGATTCTCGTGACCGATGACGAGATAGTCGGAATCCGCGGGAGCGCGGCCGATCAAGCCGTGGTGGAGGTCGACGTCGGTGGCGCAAACCGCCGCCGAGTGAACGCGGACGACCGCTTCGTACGGTTTTGGGCTGGGGTCCGGAACGTCCTGGCGGATATGAAGGCTGTCCTTGGTTCCGGGCTTCACGGCGACGGCTCGCATGGAGGGATGATAGCTTCTCCAAACCGCCCATGCCCGCAGTAGACATCGCCCAAACCGTGGTCCGCGAGGCCATCGACGTCGTCGCCCTGTCACGCGCCGAACCCGAAGATGGGGCTTTGTGCGTTTTCACCGGCGTGGTTCGAAACCATAACGACGGAAAGCCGGTCCTCTACCTCGAGTACGAAGGGTACGAGGAGATGGTGATGACCATCTTCGATGAAATCTCCCAGCAGGCGAAGGAACGTTTCGGCGCGAACCGGGTTCGGATTGTCCACCGCCTGGGCCGCCTGGAGATTGGCGAGACCAGTGTGGCGGTGGCGGTTTCTTCGCCCCATCGTGATGAGGCGTTTCTTGCCTGCCGGTTCGCCATCGACACCCTCAAGCACAAGGCGCCGATCTGGAAGAAGGAGTTCTACGCGGACGGTTCGTCATGGCTCGAAGGTCCGGGCGGGTGCGCCCACCCATGAAGCGCGCGCCCTTGCAGGACCGATTTGGCCGGACCATCAACTATCTGCGCATCTCCCTCACCGATCACTGCAACCTGCGTTGCGTGTATTGCATGCCCCTCAAGGGCCTCACTTTTGCACCCTCGGCCGAGTTGCTACAGGCCGATGAGATCGAGACGGTGGTGCGGGCCGCTACCTCGGTCGGCTTCCACAAATTCCGCCTGACCGGCGGCGAGCCGACGCTGCGGGCCGACCTGGTCGACATCACCCGCCGGATCGCTGCCGTTCCTGGTGTCGCCGATCTCGCCATGACCACGAACGCGATTCTGCTCCCGCGCCTGGCCAGGCCACTGAAGGAGGCGGGGATGACGCGGCTCAACATTCACGTCGATACGCTCGACGCCGACCGGGTGAAGCGGCTCATGCGTTTCTCGTCAATTGACGAGATCGAGGCGGGTATCGAGGCCGCGGAGGCCGCGGGTTTCAAACCCATCAAGTTGAACTGCGTGGTCACGCGGGATTTCAACGATCTTGATGTCGTCGATCTCGTCCGGCGCGCGGTCGATCGGGACTGGCACGTCCGATTCATCGAACTGATGCCTCTGGGAGGCGGCGAGCCGTCGCGGGTGGCCCTGGCGAACTACGTTCCCACCAAAGAGACGAGGGCCCGTATCGAAGAGGCTCTCGGCCCGTTGTCGCCCCTCCCCGTGACCAACGCCGCCGACGAATCGCGAAACTTTCGGTTCGACCACGGTCGAGGCGTCGTGGGCTTCATCTCTCCGGTGAGCGAGCCGTACTGCGGCGGTTGCAATCGAATGCGGCTGACCGCGGATGGCCGATTTCACCTTTGCCTCCTGAACGACGACGAGATGGATGTGAAGAAGGCTATACGCAGCGGCGGAGGTATCGAGGCGGTGGCTGCCATCCTCGGCAAGGCGGTTTCGGCCAAGCCCACGGGGCATCGCCTCGACGAGGGTCTCTCGACCGAAGACCGCTCCATGTTTCAGATCGGCGGCTAGTGATACAGGCCATTAGGCCGCCGGCCGTCCATCCAAAAACACAACAAAACGGGGTGGTGGGGGCTTCCCACACCACAAGTTGTATCCTAAGATTGGCTGGGAACAAAGAAGATGATGCAATGTCCTTCGTGCTCGGCGCCTCTCACTTCGGGTGAATCTCGTTGCGCCTCGTGCCACGCCCTGGTCAATCCTCCGGCCCATGGGTCCGCCGCTCTGGCCCCGCGCCTGGTGACGCCTCCCTTCGCTCCAGAATCCGCAGGTCCGCCGTCGTTGCCTGCCTCGCCTCGGAACCCCGACGAGGCGTGGCGCCGCGAGGTGCTGGAGCGGGTTCGAAAGCGCCGGCTGGTGCGCACGCACGTGTTGCCGCTCTTCGTTGAAGGTCAGCCGATTCCTGGCGAGATTGATGCGCTGCCGCCCGGGCTCGAGGCCGGAACGCCGTTGGTCCCCGCCCCGTCCGTTCGTATTTCGCCGCCGGACGATGAGATCATCGACGCGCCTGAGGATTCGTTTGAGAACGCCGATCCGCGCCCGACCGTGCCCGCTCCCGATATCCTCTCTTCTCTCGACGTCCCCTTGGCGAACGCCCCCGCCGAAGACGCCGTCCTCGATCTGGCTCTTCGGCCCGCCGAACTGGAAAACCCCGGAACCCGCTCGCGGAGCGAGGAGCAGCCAACCCAAAGCCTGGTCGAGCGATCCCGGCCGACCCTCGTCACCGGTCCTGCGGCAACCAGGTCCCTGGTAGCCGACATGCCTCTGGTCGAACCGAGCCGGCTGGATCCGCCCGCGGAACTTTCGCCCCGCGCGTCGTTTTCAACCGTCAATTCGCGCGCCGCCTCGATGAACGATCGCGTGCAGGCCGCCTTCATCGACGTGGGGATGTGGTCGGCGATGAGTGCTATGGCCTTCTACTTCGCGAGCCGTATCGCCCGCACATCGATGGTGGGCCTGGGTCCCGCGTGGCCGGGTCTCGCCCTTTTCTCGGTTGTTCTCGCCGCGGCATACATCCTCTTTTTCGGAGGACTGTCGGGGGCCACACCCGGGAAAATCGCGTGCGGCATCCACGTCCGGCGATGCGACGGTTCTTCGCTCGGGCCGCTCGCTTCCCTCGCTCGCGGCGGTCTGGGCGTTTTGAGTGTGGCGTTCCTGGGTGTGGGCATCTGGCCCGCGTTCTGGGACAAGGATCGGCGCACCCTCCACGACCGCGCCACGGATTCCCGGGTGACCATCGTCTAGTAGGTCAAGGGGGACAGACACGAACCCGTCCCCCTTGACAAACCCCGGCCTACACTCGGCGCGCGTTGTGACGCTCGAGTCGCCTGAGTGAATCAGGCGATTCGAAAAAGGAGGCGCCGAGCTTCGGCCAACCGCGGCACCGCAGGAGAGAGCCTTGGCGCGCGCAGCCTGAGAGAATGAGGGAATGAGCTTGAAGCTGCGGCTGGCCTTTGTCTTCGCCACGGGCTTCGGATCGGGGTTTTCTCCTGTAGCGCCGGGGACAGCGGGGAGCGCTGTCGGACTCCTGTTCGTCTGGGCGATGTCGGCCCTTGGCCTTCCCGGCCAGATCGCGGCCGTGGTGGGGGTGAGCATTCTGTCGATGGTCACGGCCGACATCGTCGCCAGATCGGTCGGCCTCAAGGATCCCGGACTGATTGTCGCTGACGAGGTCGCGGGCATGATGGTGACCATGATCGCGATCCCGTTCACGCTCACGTCGGCCGGACTCGGCTTCATTCTATTTCGCCTCATGGACGTGGTGAAGCCACCTCCGGCGCGTCAGTTCGAACGCTTCAAGGGCGGCGTAGGCATAGTGGCGGATGACCTGATGGCGGGTGTTTACGCGCATCTCGCCCTTCGCGGCATTCTGATGTTGCTCGACACCAGTGCAGGCTGAACTTCTGGCCGTGGGCACAGAGCTCCTGATCCCCGGGCGCCAGGAGACCAACGCCACCACGATCACGCGTTATCTCCTCGAGCGCGGCTGCAAGGTCATCGCCCGCACCATCATTGCCGACGACGCCGAGGCGCTGACCCAATCCCTGAAACTCGCGTGGTCGCGCGCCGATCTCGTGATCGCCACCGGTGGCCTGGGTCCCACCGAGGATGATCTCACCCGGGAGTGCGCGGCCAACGCCCTCGGCGCATCGCTCATCCGCGAGGCGTCCTATGTCGAATGGCTGAAGGAGCGTTTCAAGCAGTTTGGACGCGTCATGCCGGGCGTCAATGAAAAGCAGGCGGACCGCATCGACGGCGGCCGACTCCTGATGAACGCCAAGGGGACGGCGCCCGGACAGTTGATCGAGCGCGATGGGAGAGTGCTGGTCCTGCTTCCCGGGCCGCCGCGGGAAATGTTGCCTCTGTTCGAGCGCGAAGTGCTGCCGATCGTGGAGGCCCGCTCGTCGGGCGAACGGATCGTGATGCGGGTGATCCGGATCGCTGGGATGGGCGAGAGCGATGTGGAACAACTGGTTGCCCCTATCTACAAGACGTTCACGAATCCGGTGACCACGATTCTGGGCGGAGCGTCTGAGGTGGAACTCCAGCTCGTCGGCACCGCGAAGAGCGGAGCGGAGGCGGAAGAGAAAGTGGAGGCGCTCGCCTCGAAGATTCGCGAGGTGCTCGGTCCGCGGATCTTTACCGAACGCGGCGAGACGATCGAGCAAGTGGTTGGGGGCCTGCTCGCGACCCGCGGTCTCAAGCTGACCCTGGCCGAGTCGTGCACCGGAGGTCTCGTGACCTCGCGCCTGGTGTCCATCGCCGGCGCATCGGTGTTCCTCGATCGGGCGTTCGTCGCTTATTCGGATCGGGCGAAGATGGACGAACTCGGGGTCAGCGAAGCGACACTGCGCGCGCATGGGGCGGTGTCCGAGGAGACCGCGCGTGAGATGGCGAAAGGCGCTCTGACCGCGGCCCGGGCGGACATCGCCATCGCGATCACCGGCATCGCCGGCCCCTCGGGGGGCACGCTGGAAAAGCCGGTGGGACTTGTCTGCTTCGCCCTCGAGGGTGTTCTGGGTGCGCGGACCGTGCGTCGCGTTTTCCCTTCCGCCGACCGGGAGAGAACCATCGAGCAGGCGTCGAACAGCGCCCTGGAGATCCTCCGCAGGGCTCTCGTGGGTTTCGAAGCATGATCGTTCTCCTCCTCGCACTCATGGGGTACGTCATCGGTTCGATCCCATTCAGCTTCCTCGTCGCACGCCTCTTTGGCGTTCAGGATGTGAGAACCGTGGGCAGCGGCAACGTGGGCGCCACCAATGTGATGAGGTCGGCCGGGATGTGGCCGGGCGTCGTGGCCCTGATCCTGGACGCATTGAAGGGGGCGGCCACCGTCATCCTCGCCCGCAGCTTTTCTTCATCCGAAGCCGTCGTCTGCCTGACTGGACTCTTTGCGGTGACGGGCCATCTCTTTCCGGTCTGGCTTGGCTTCCGCGGAGGGAAAGGTGTCGCCACCGGGGCGGGTTTGTTTCTCCCCCTCGCCCCACAGGCCCTGGGGTTCGCGGTGCTCTTGTTTCTAGTAGCACTCGCCGCTTTCCGGTACGTCTCCCTGGCCTCGGTGGTGGCGAGTTTTGGCCTTCCGGTGGGGGCGTACTTTCTGGGGGCCAGTCGCACTGTGGTCCTGACCGCCCTCATCGCCGCGTCGATGGTGGTTGGTAAACATCACGCCAACATCGGACGCCTGTTTCGCGGTGTCGAGCCGAAACTGGGGGCGAAGCGATGAGGATCGCGGTTCTGGGAGCGGGGGCGTTCGGGACGGCTCTGGCCGTGCACCTCAAGCGTCTAAAGCACGATGTCGCAGTGTGGACCCGCAGCCCCGGGAAAGCGGCCGAGATCCCCACGGGCTCCAACCACGAAGCCCTTCCCAGTGTCGGCTTCGAACCGGGCCTCGCTGTCTCCACGCAGGCGGATCAGGTGCTGCATCGAGCCGAACTCGCAGTGCTCGCGACACCGTCCCTCGCCATCCGCGGCGCCCTCCGGATGGTTGAGGCCACGCGCTCCGGCCTGAGTCTGGTGTCGGTCGCGAAGGGCATCGACCCTCGAACCCTTCAGCTTCACTCTCAGATCGCCGCGGAGACGGCGCCGTCTTCGCGGTTTTGCGCCATGACCGGGCCGTCCTTTGCCCGGGAGGTCCTCTCCGGGCAGGCGACCGCCTTGGTGGCCGCCTCTTCAGACGCCACGTTCGCCCAGGAAGTCCAGGCGAGTTTCTCCGGGCCGCGGCTCCGGGTTTATGAGAGCGATGATGTCCGGGGCGCCGAGATGGCTGGGGCCTTGAAGAACGTGATTGCCATCGCGGCGGGCATGGTAGTCGGCCTCAAGTGCGGGGAAAACACACGCGCGGCGCTCATTACCCGGGGTCTTGCCGAGATCTCGCGTCTGGTGGTGGCTTCCGGGGGGCGGGCCGAAACGGTCGCCGGCCTCGCGGGTTTAGGCGATCTGGTGCTCACCTGCGGCTCCAATCAGTCTCGAAATTTTCAGTTCGGCCGACTGGTCGCGGAAGGGAAGGAGCCCGCCGATGTACTGCAGAGCCTGGGCACAGTGGAGGGGTTCCACACTTCTTCCGCGGCCTGTCTTCTCGGTGAGCGCCTGGGTGTGGAAACCCCTATCGCAGGAGAAGTTCGGGGAGTTCTGGTCCTGGGGGTCTCGCCCCAGAATGCCGTGGCTGAGCTCATGTTGCGCAGACTAAAAAGGGAAGTACACTAAAGCATCCACGTCACACTTAGAGGAGTCACGAACGCTTGCCCGCCTATTTCATCAAGTACTCTGATGAGACCGGTCCGAAAAC